>JALRFL010000200.1 GCA_023259875.1 Alphaproteobacteria bacterium | reverse complement strand
CCCAGATGGTGTTTGCTGATGGTGACCCGGCGTCAAAGATCATGTTTATAGGCGAGGCCCCCGGCGCAGACGAAGATCGGCAAGGAAAACCCTTTGTTGGGGTTAGCGGTCAGTTTCTCAATCAGATGCTAGCCTCAATTGGTCTTGAGCGTGAAGCGATTTATATCACCAACATTATTTTATGGCGTCCCCCCGGAAACCGAACACCAACGAGCGAGGAAACCGCCCAGTTTCTGCCGATTTTGCGACGGCATATTCAGTTAGTTCAGCCAGAGATTTTGGTCTGTCTTGGCGGCGCGGCGGCAAAAGGGTTGTTGGCAACAGATATGGGGATTTTGAAATTACGCGGCGCATGGCATTATTATGATGCCGGTGATGGCCGTGAACTTCCGGTTATGCCAACCCTTCATCCGGCGTATTTGCTACGCTCCCCTCAGCAAAAGGCACTGGCATGGAAAGATTTTCGCTTAATTGCAAAAAAGATGAGAGAATTAGCCCAATGAACTATGCTAAAGTGTCACCATGGCTTTAATAACACCACAGATGATGACGAAACCTATTCATCGAACGCTGATGCTGGCGTTTGTTCTTACGGCAATGCTGTTCATGGCGTTGCCGCGTCCGGTTCTGGCAGAATGGCATTTGCCCCAACCCCTGTCTGAGGCGGATGTCAAACGCTATCAGCAAATCTTTGCCCTGCAACAGGACAAAAAATGGAAAGAGGCAGACGCGATCATCAAGACGCTGGAAAGCGATTTGTTAATGGGACGGGTGCTGTCGCAACGCTATCTGCATCCGACGGGCTGGCGTTCCAAATATACCGAATTGCGTGACTGGTTAGCGCTTTATTATGATCATCCTTCGGCTACCCGGATTTATCGCCTAGCCAAGAAACGCCAACCAGCGAATTATAAAAATCCGCGTGAACCGAAAAAAGGCTATCTGAACGGTTATGGACGCACCCAAGCCGATGGGCAGTATGTCAGCTTTCCTTTGACTTATGAAAACCGTTCCTCACCATCTAAAACACGCGCGATTGCCCGGGATGTTCGCCGTAAAATCCGTACTGGCTTTCCTACTGGCGGTGTTCGTATTCTCGCCGATAAAAACAATCTGCGCTATTTGACGAAACGCGAAGAGGCGGTTCTTCGAGTAGATATCGCCCATGGTTATTTTATCTATGGTAAGGATGATGATGCGATAAAACAGGCTAATCTTGCGCTTGAACTTGCTGGTGATGATGTTCCAAGGGCGTATTGGGTGGCTGGGATCGCGGCATGGCGCATGGGTAAAATGGAATTGGCGTCTGGCTATATGCACAGGCTGGCTGATCTTGAGATTGAACATGATCACGCTTTGGCCAGTGCCGGAGCGTTTTGGGCAAGCCGCGCAGATCTTAGGGATGGTAACGCCAATCAGTCCATGATTTATCTGGAACGCGCTGCGCGTTATCAGGATACATTTTATGGCATGTTAGCCGCCGAAGCCCTTGGTCAGGATATCACCCTTGATTTTTCTCTGCCGGATATTGACCAGAATTATATCAACTGGCTTAACAGTCTGCCCGGCGGCAAGCGTGCATTTGCGTTGCTGCAAGTGGGTGAGACCTATCACGCCAGCCGTGAGCTTCGTTATCTCTGGGATGAACATAGCGTTGAGGATCAACCGAAATTAATGGCTTTGGCCGCAGATACACATATGGCTGGTCTGGCTTTTCGGACAGCAGGAATTATCAATGAGGATACGGGCCGCAGTTGGTATGCCGGGCTTTATCCTATTCCAGATTTCAACACGGATATACCTATTCGGGTGGATCAGTCTTTGTTGCTTGCGATTATGCGCCAAGAATCAGGCTTTAATCCCCGTGCGAAATCATGGGCAAAGGCCAGTGGATTGATGCAATTGATGCCTGCCACCGCGGCCTATATCGCGCGTGATGGCGGCTACCGTAACGCTAAACGCCATGATTTGTTGATCCCCGAGGTCAATATTCGTCTGGGTGAGGATTATATCCTTTATTTGCTAGAAGCCCCAATTGTAGATAGTGATTTGATCCGGCTTCTCGCCGCTTATAACGCAGGGCCGGGCAATCTCAGCAAATGGTCGAAAAAAATTGATCATGGGGGGGATCAGCTGATCTTGTTAGAATCCCTGCCTTCGCGAGAAACCCGTTTTTATGTTAAAAATGTCATGACCAATCTTTGGATTTACAGCAAGCTGATGGGAAAAAATGCCCCAACAGTGGCGGCACTAGCCGCAGGTGATGGCGCCGTGATTGACAATATTGGTGATACGGATTGCCAAATCACAAATCTATCAGACGTCTGTGCGGAATAACTGACAATCATGGCTATTGATGCATCTGCCCCATTTCAGCCTATTTCCATCGCGGTCTTAACCATATCTGACACGCGAACACTTCAAGATGATAAATCGGGCGATACTTTGGCTAAACGCATCACCGAGGCAGGTCATCATCTCACCGCGCGCGGCATTGTGACGGATGATATCGCCGCCATAGGTGAACAAATCCTTAGCTGGGCATCTGCTGGAAATATTGATGCGGTGATTACCACTGGCGGCACGGGTTTGACAGGCCGCGATGTTACCCCCGAGGCTCTCCGAAACATCATGGATAAAGAAATCGAAGGCTTTGGTGAAGCCTTTCGCTGGATCAGTTGGCAGAAAATTGGAACATCTGCCATGCAAAGCCGGGCTATGGCCTGTGTGGTCAAGGGCATCTATGTTTTCGCGCTCCCCGGATCACCCTCAGCGTGCCGCGATGGATGGGATGATTTGCTGTCTGCCCAATTAGATTTGCGGCATAAGCCGTGCAATTTTGTTGAGATCATGCCCCGCCTGATGGAACAGGGGATTGGTGGGCGGTCTTCTTGATAATGTTATTAGGGTTAAGGCGCAACCTTTAACAAGGCCATCACCAGCAGGATGAGATTGTGAAGCTGAAGCCAAAGCCAAATTTCAAACATGAAGAGCGTTGGCTTGCGGCCTATCCTGATGCCATGGTGATTGGGCTGGATGAGGCAGGACGCGGCCCTTGGGCAGGGCCAGTCGTGGCAGGCGCAGCATGGATAGCCCCTGATGCCGTTAACGCCTTACCATCAGACCTTGCTGATAGCAAAATCCTTTCTGAGGCTAGCCGCCAACGCATCTATCACCAATTAAAAGCATTAGCAGAAGACCCCACACGGCTTCAATTAGCCACGGCATCTGTTTCCGCCGCAGACATTGATCAAATTGGCATCCTTACAGCCACTTTTCAGGCGATGCAGATGGCGGTGGATCAACTAACCGATTCAAAGCACAGGGATCAAGCGGTTTTGCTGGTAGATGGTTCGCTTACCCCTGAGTTATCATCATCAGCAAAACACACCCATGTTGAAGCCATCATCAAGGGTGATCGCCAAGTGCTATCTATCGCGGCGGCGGCCATTATGGCAAAATATGACCGTGATCAGGATATGCTGACCCTTGCCCAAGAATATCCCGATTATCAATGGCACAAAAACAAAGGCTATGGCACGGCTGACCATCAGTCTGCTCTGGATGCCTATGGGGTTACCCCTTATCACAGAACTTCTTTTCGTCCGGTGGCTAGGCGAATGACGAAAGAGAAAATGTCGTAATATTGATAATTATTAAATTATATTGCACAAATTTATTAATAGCTTATATTGATTTCCTTAATTTTAAATCATTATTTATCGCGACATAGCTAATGTTACCTTTTGTTAATCCTTTTTTATCTGACGCATTATTCTGGACACGAGATATTCTTGCCCAGTATTTGGGAATTGCTAATACCGCCGCAGGAAAGAAAAAACTCGAAAGATTATGGAAAGAAGCCTCATATTTTCCGCCCCTAATCGGGTTGAAAGATATTGTAGACGCTGATGGCAAGGCGTTGCTTCAAAACCTTATCTCTCATGAGGTGGCCTCTGTTCAATCGAAGCGGGGTAAGTGGCTGATTGTTCAATATTGGTGTCCGGATGAACAGCCAGCCATGATTTGCGCCCATGATGGCCGTGGTGCTCGCTATTGGTGCTTTGCTCAGGAAAATCAAAATGTGCCTGACCAATTGCAAGCCTTTATTGACAGCCTTGCTGCGAAAATCAGCCAACCTATTTTGCTTTATCTTCATGGGCCACTGGCAGCATATCGCCGTAATTGTAGGGCATCAGGATGCGTGAAACTAGCGACTTTTTCTTATCCGGAACATAATGAAATCACCATAACGAATACATTAAAGCCGACTTCGCCAACTGATCCTCTTTCACATCTTGATCAACTTGAAGCAGAGAGCATTCATATTATCCGCGAAGTGGTAGCCGAAACACAGAACCCTGTGATGCTCTATTCCATTGGTAAAGACAGTGCGGTAATGTTGCATCTGGCGCGTAAGGCTTTTTGGCCGGGAACGCCACCATTTTCTTTGCTTCATGTGGATACAGGATGGAAGTTTCGCGCGATGTATGAATTTCGTGATAAAGTAGCAGATGCTTTTGGAATGGACTTGCTCATTCATAAAAATCCCGACGGTATAAAACAAGGCATTAATCCTATTGATCACGGGTCTGCCATTCACACGGATATCATGAAAACCCAAGCCCTTAAACAAGCTCTTGATTTGTATCGCTTTGATGCTGCTTTTGGCGGTGCTCGACGAGATGAAGAGAAAAGTCGGGCTAAAGAACGCATCTTTTCTTTTCGAACTGTAAACCACCAATGGGATCCAAAAAACCAACGCCCTGAATGTTGGAATTTGTTTAATACAAGGGTAGCGAAGGGCGAATCTATTCGTGTTTTTCCTCTCTCAAATTGGACAGAGCTTGATATTTGGACTTATATCTACCGTGAACATATTCCTATCGTGCCTCTTTATTTTAGTGCTGAAAGGCCGGTTATTAATCGTGATGGCAGTCTGATCATGGTTGATGATGAACGCTTGCCTGTAGCCAATTCAGATAAAGTAGAAATAAAAGCAGTACGATTTCGCACGCTTGGTTGTTACCCGTTGACAGGAGCAGTGGAAAGCACAGCCAGAAGTGTTGAGGACATTATCCTTGAATTGTTAACCGTGCGAACATCAGAACGATGCGGACGGACAATAGATAAAGACACGCAATCCTCCATGGAGGAAAAGAAAAAGGAAGGGTATTTTTGATATGACGGAACCTGTCAATATGGCCACATATCTAAAAACTCAGTCAGAGCTAGATACTTTGCGCTTTATCACCTGTGGATCAGTTGATGATGGAAAATCTACCCTCATAGGACGCATTCTTTATGAAGCCCAAAGCCTCTTTGATGATCAGGTAGCAATTCTAAAATCAGATTCCAAAAAACATGGCACACAAGGCTCAGATATTGATTTTGCCTTATTGGTTGATGGTTTGTCGGCAGAGCGTGAGCAGGGCATTACGATTGATGTTGCCTATCGGTTTTTCACCACAGATCGCCGCCGTTTCATTGTTGCCGATACCCCAGGGCATCAGCAATATACTCGCAACATGGTAACCGGTGCTTCTGCCGCATCATTAGCAATTATCCTAGTTGATGCTAGAAAAGGTGTATTGGAACAAACTCGGCGGCATTCGCATATCTGCCATTTGATGGGCATTCACCAGATTATTTTAGCGGTTAATAAAATGGACCTCATGGATTATCAGCCAGAGGTCTTTGAGAATATTGTGAGTGATTATATGGCCTTTGCAAATTCTCTCGCGTTTGCAGATGTTACCGCTATACCAATATCGGCCTTAAAAGGGGATAATATTAATAACCGGTCAAAAGCTATGCATTGGTATAAAGGGCCAACCCTCATATCAAAACTAGAAATCGTGCCAAACCGGATCAAACATGAGGCTGGCGGCTTTGCCATGCCAGTGCAATTAGTCAACCGACCGGATTCTAATTTCCGAGGTTATAGCGGCATCATTTTGCGGCATCCCGTTACGTCAGGTGAGGCGGTGAGAATATCGCCATCAGGAGTTAGCAGCAGTGTCAAAAATATATGGCTGGCTGGAACAAAACTTGAAAAAGCTTCCCCCGGACTTTCGGTTACAGTTGAGCTCTCTGATGAGGTTGATATTTCTCGAGGCGAAGTAATTGCCTCACGCGATCATCCAGTTGAAGTCGCAGACCAGTTTGAGGTTGATTTGGTCTGGATGACTGATGTTGAAGGCATAGCAGGGCGCAGTTATATAATGAAAATGGGGGGGCAGGTGGTTTCAACCAGCATTCTTTCCATCAAATGCAAACGGGATATCAATACCGGAAATGATCTGGCCGCACGGAAACTGGAATTAAATGACATCGCTAGAGTAACAATAAATTGTCAGAAACCTGTGTGTTTTGATGCCTATGAGACAACACCAGAACTAGGCTCATTAATATTAATTGACCCTGTTACCAACCAAACGATTGCCGCAGGAATGATCCGCTTTGCCTTAAGAAGGGCGTCAAACATCCATCACCAGTATTTAGATATCGACAAATCAGCACGCCGCGCTTTGAACGGCCATCCTTCAAAAGTGTTCTGGTTCACAGGGCTTAGTGGGTCTGGCAAATCGACTATCGCTAATGCATTCGCTTCCCATCTTCACGCTCAAGGAATACGCACATATCTGCTAGATGGGGATAATATTAGGCATGGGCTGAATAAAGACCTTGGATTTACCGATGAAGATCGGGTTGAAAATATTCGCCGTATTGCAGAGGTGGCTAGGTTGATGGTGGATGCTGGTTTGGTAGTATTAACCGCCTTTATTTCGCCTTTTCGCTCAGAAAGAGATATGGCACGCGAGCTGTTTGAAGAGGGCGAGTTCGTTGAAATTTTTGTTGATACTCCAATAGAGATTTGTGAGAAGCGCGATGCAAAAGGACTCTATAAAAAAGCACGAGCAGGTGAAATTCCAAATTTCACAGGCATTGGTTCTCCCTATGAGCCGCCATTGTCACCTGATATT
>JALRFL010000031.1 GCA_023259875.1 Alphaproteobacteria bacterium | reverse complement strand
AAGGGAAACGCTAAAGCCAAAATATAAGGAAAAATGGCTCCCCAGGACAGATTCGAACTGCCGGCCAAGCGATTAACAGTCGCTTGCTCTACCGCTGAGCTACTGGGGAACACTGATGTCTGATCTTGATAATCAAACTTCTCCGGTGTTGCAAGAAAAAATATTATCAGAAAACAGATTCCTTATCTTGATCTAAAACCAAGGCTTTGATGTCACGCGCAGCTTGATAAAGATGATCCTGTTCTAAGGCGTCTAAATGAACCGCGCCCAAAACCCTGCGTTGGCGACGCCCTGATGAGCCTTGATAGGCAGGATCATAATGTTGGGCAATCACATTCATGACCAAGCCGCGCCAATGTTTATCAGCCACCAATGTTTTCCATTCATCGGTGATGGCATAGCCATGGCGATTAGTCATCCCGTGGATCAATCGCAATAAGGCGTCTGGTTCTGTGGTGATATGGTGATATTCGTTTAGAATATGATCAACTCTTGCGTCTAATTTTGTTGATATGTTGATGCAGGACGCACCAAGCATCGCTTTCCAAATCACATCAGGAATATGTAAGCCGCCAATTTTACTGCTTTCTGCCTCCATCACCACCGTCTTGGTCAGGTCTATTGGCCGCAACGCCTGATAGAGTAGCGATTCAAATAACCGTTGCGCAGGTTGTTCCTGATCCGGAATGGCGCCCAGAACCGACCCCCTGTGACAGGCAATATCTTCAAGGTCTATGACTTGAACCCCTTGGTCTTTTAAGGCATGGAGAATGAGGGTTTTGCCACTGCCGGTTGGCCCATCCAATAACACCGGTTTCATCGTCTTGGCGATAGAGGTAAGCCCGTCTTGCACCTGTCTGCGGTAATGTTTATATCCGCCCTCTAGCACCGATACAGACCAGCCGATTTCAGAAAATATCCGTGCCATTGCGCCGGATCGTTGCCCCCCTCGCCAACAATAAACTAATGGGGACCAATCGTGATTCTTATCCTTTAGGGTTTTATCCAGATGGGCGGCAATATTCTGACTAATCAGGGCGGCACCGCGTTTGCGCGCTAAGAACGGGGATTGCTGTTTATAAATGGTGCCAACCTCTGCGCGTTCATCATTAGACAAGACAGGCAAGTTGATTGCCCCGGGGATATGGTCGAGTTCATATTCAGCCGGGCTACGCACATCAATAATGGTATCAAAAGGAAGAGAGCCGTTATGATGCCAATTTGGGGTGATGGAAATCGGTGCCGCCATGGGTTAATCCACTATGGTGATCAGATTGTGATCGGCTTCATTGATCGTGCCAATAATAGCGGCGTCATGATGGGCTGATGTTAGCCTCTGCAAAAGGGATTTGCCATGATCAGGTGGGGCGATAATCAATAAGCCGCCTCCTGTCTGTGGGTCATGAAGGACGGCATCAGGGATCTGTTGATTATCACGGCGTTTGACGCGAACCGCCGCGGCGTTATCCCCCACCATGCTTGAGGAAATCCCAGCCTTGGCCAAACCAAGGGCGCCATCAATTAACGGCAAGGCAGATGCTGACAGCACAAGGCCAAGTTCAGGGTTAAATCGGTCGACTAAGGATCGGGCATGACGAAGCAGACCAAACCCTGTCACATCCGTCATTGGCAAAGGGCCATCTTGGCTAGCCAATTCTGCCGCCGCCGCGTTGCTTTGTGACATGACATCGATAGCACGCTTGACCATATGGCCTGTGGCTAATGGGTGCTGGTGATGATGGCCGGCCATGATCAACCCGACACCAAGGGGTTTTGTTAGGATCAGCACATCATCAGCTTGAGGAGGGCGTTCAGTTAAGGCACGGTCTCTCGTACCATTAACCGCTAGCCCAACCTGCATGGCAGAGGCGGATGCGGTATGCCCACCATTGAGAGTGATACCATGTTCCGCCAGAGCAATCAGAATCCCACACAGCAAATGAATCACATCATCCTGTTGCTGATTTCGGCTTGCCCTAGGTAAAGTCAGCAAGGCGAGCGCAGAGAGAGGCTTGGCATGAGCCACAAACAAATCACTCAACGCATGAAGCGTGGCAATCCGGCCAAACACATAAGGGTCATCAACTAGCGCGGATATCGCGTCAACAGATTGAACCAACAGGGTTTCTTGGCCTTGAGGCGATACTGGCAATGGCACATCCCCTGCGTCCAAATGAATATCCCCAACCTTTGCCAATAACCCTAGATCAGGCCGCATTGCATGAGCATGATAATAGGCTTTTTCCAATGCCCCAGCCAGAGTAGCCCAGCCAGCTTTCGCCCCACAGCCAAGGCACTGCATGGCCAGAAAAACCGGATCGTCTTTTTGTTTTAAGTTGGCACTGATAGGAGGGGCAGGCAAAGCCGGCATCACAGGCAAATCCGAAAACCGCCGAATAAAGCGCCGGTCAATGTGTTCTTTCAGACGCCATAACATCCGTGATGCTGGCAAACTGATTCCGCCGCGTGACGCAAGGGCAATGCCGCCACCAAGACCGATGAGCGCCAAGTGATGCCGTTGCGGTGACCATAGGCGCAAATTCCTACCAAGGAGAGAACGGCGAATATTATCCCGAAGATAAGGCCCAGCTCTGACCGCATACACACCAGATTTTGCCCGTGGGGATGATGTGATTGTGGCAATATCGCCTGCGGCAAAAATATCAGGATGCGAGAGGCTTTGAAGTGAGGCATTGACCGCAACAAACCCTTCATGATCAACCGCCAGTTGGGATTCAGAAATCCATTCCGGCGGTGATGCCCCAGTGGTCATAAGGGTGAAATCAGAGGCCAGTTTGCTGCCATCATCAAGCGTGATACTTTTGCTATCAATAGCAATGGCCTTACGCTGATGATAAACGGCAATATTCCGCCTAGCCAGATTTGTTTCGAGAGCCCTTGAGGCAGATTTGGCCAAGGCTTCGGTAACACGCTGACCCGAATGTACCAACGCGATGTTGATCCCCTTGTTGCCTACACGGTTTAGCCGATGATCCAATGCCAAGGCGACCTCAACCCCGGCGACACCGCCGCCAATAATTCCAATGTGATGACAAGCTCGCCTGCCGCTTGTGATCTCATCCAGCGTATGGATCATCTCTGGCACAGGTTTAATAGGGGTGGCGTGTACCGCCGCGCCTTTCACCTGATCCATTCGGGGGGTTGAACCAATATTGATAGACAAGCGATCATAACCCAAAGGCGGATGATGGCGCAGAAACAGTTTATGCTGATCAGCGTCTAAACCCATGGCTTCGTCATGAAGAAACCGCGCGCCAGCAAACTCAGCCAGCCTGACCAAATCAATTGAGGCTTCGTCCTCGTGATAACACCCTTCGATATAGCCCGGCAACATACCTGAATAAGGCGTTAACCGATCACGGCTGATCAAGGTAACGCGCAAGCCTTCAATCGGTGACATGCCAAGTGATTTTAGCACGGCAATTTGGGCATGGCCGCCACCAAGCAGAACAAGGTGGGCAAGATCTGGCGTTGAAGACTTCATGACCTTAATTTTATAATCAATTTCAATGGCTAGGTCTATGACGATGACTGGCGCACAGGTGACAGTTCTACCAAAAGAACCGCGATCATAATGATGATTGCGCCAATGATAGCCATAACCGTCATGCTTTGTTCAAGTAATATCCATCCAGCAAAGGCCGCAAACATCCCTTCCAGCGATAAAATAATCGCCGCCGCAGAAGATGAGCAATTTTTCTGGGCAATCAGCTGAAGCGTAAAGCCTAACGCGATTGACAGCACGCCAGCAAAAAGAATATCGGGCAAAACCGCCTTGGCAAGGCTGAGGTCAATGGTATCAATCATGACAAACACAATTAGCGATAATATGGCGGTAATAAAGGTTTGCAAAAAGGCCAGTTGAAATGGAATTTCCCGCCGCACAACCAATGCGCCAACAAGCATGATATGAAATGCCCAAAACACCGCCCCTAACAAAACGATCCAATCACCGGGGGTGATGGTGCTAAAATCCGCCCCTGTCATTAGCCAGCTTCCGATCATAAACACCGCTACCGCAAGCCAGCGTGACCATGGCAAATGTATCCCAAAAAGCAACAGCCCAAACACTGGCACCAGAGGCACATAAAGTGTCGTCAAATAGGCCACATTGGCAACACTCGCCGTATGAAGGCTAATTTGTTGCAGGGCAGAGCCAGTGAACATCAAAACGCCTAGCCCGATAGCCCCCCAAAACAGTTGGGTATTTGAAAGCCTTTGATCAGAGGCGTCTTTGGACAAAAAAAACCCATGCCTGCGGTATTCTATGATGGCCAGTGGCAACAAAGCGATTGCCCCGGCCAGAAAACGATAAAATTGAAATCCCATTGCGCCGACATCTTTCATGCCAGTGGTTTGAAAGACAAAAGTCGTGCCCCAAATGAGAGCGGTAAACGCCAGCATGGCATGGGCAAATAATCGTGAGGAAAGAAAAGGCATGAGGTCTCTTTTTGTTATTTTAGAAGGGTTTTATCAATCAAAGATGCAAACCAGACAATATATTCTTAACGATACTGTGAGCAATTTTGGCTATATGTCTATCATAATTACTAGGGATTAGATATCACCGGCAGCAATCTGTCGCAATCAGATTAGTTAGCGTCTTAATCATGTAAAAAATGATCGGGTGAAACCCTTTTCATGAAAGGGTAAGGAGATAACTATGCCCGAACAAGATGAAACAGCCCCATCATCTCAACACACCAAAGCCCTTGAACCTATAAGGGGACGCCGCCGTGACCGCAGGCGCGACCGCAATGACCCATCTGCTGGAGGTGAGGAAATACCCTTAACCCCATTTGGGGGATTGCGAAACCATCTGGGTTATCTCACCCCCTTGCAAGAAGATCAGATTGATCAGATTCATAAAAATAGCATGAAGATTCTCAAGGATTTTGGCATCAAGGTGTTGAGCCAAGAGGTGCGAGATCACCTCAAATCTTTAGGGTGCCTCGTGGATGACGATACGATGATGGTGCGTGCGGATGAAGATTTTATCATGGCGCATATTGCCACCGCGCCAGCAGAGTTTTCTTTGACGCCACGCAACCCCGACCGAAAACTGACTTTTGGGGGAAACCATGTCAATTTTGGGCTTGTGTCTGGTCCCCCGAATGTCAGTGACCGCGTTCGTGGCAGGCGTCCATCTCAATATCAAGATTTCAAAGATTTGATCTGTCTGGGGCAGTCGCTTCATCATATTCATTGTTATGGCAATCAAACCGCCGCCACCAATGACCTGAATGTGCATACGCGGCATCTGGACAGTATGCTGACAACTTTAATATGCTCTGACAAAGTCACCTCATGTATGTCGGTTGGTCGCGAACGCGTGACCGACGCGGTGCATATGGTGGCCATCGCGCGCGGCCTAAGCCTAGAAACTATGGCAGATACGCCCGGGGCGATGACCAATATCAATGTCAATTCGCCGCGTGTGCTAGATGTGGAAATGTCTGATGCCGCTCTTGCCATGGCGGAAATGGGGCAGGCAGTGATCGTCACCCCTTTTACCTTGATGGGCGCGATGGCACCTGTCAGCTTACCTGCGGCACTGGCACAACAAAACGCAGAGGCGTTATTTGTCATCGCCTTAATCCAGTCTTGGCGTCCCGGTACGCCGGTGATTTATGGGGGTTTTACCTCTAATGTGGATATGAAAACTGGCGCACCTGCCTTTGGTACGCCTGAAAACACCCTGACTAATCTTGCTACGGGTCAGCTTTGCCGCCGCTATCGCTTGCCTTATCGCAGCAGTGGGTGCAGTGCTTCTAATGTACCGGATGCGCAAGCCGCTTATGAAACCCAAATGTCGCTTTGGGGGGCAATCTTTGGCGGCGCAAATCTGATTTATCATTCTGCCGGATGGATGGAAGGGGGGTTGGTTGCTAGCTATGAAAAGGTGATGCTTGATGGCGATATGCTTGAAGGTTTTGCCAAAATGCTAGCCCCCATTGATTTTGCACCGGCTGAGTTTGCTATGGATGCGATTGGTGAGGTTGAGCCGGGTGGGCATTTCTTTGGTCATGCGCATACGCTGGAGCGATATAAATCCGCGTTTTTTGCACCGATGTTGAGTGATTGGCAGAATTTTGAAAATTGGCAAGCCAACGGCAGTCTTAGTGCTTATGACCGAGCAGAGGAAAAATGGAAAACGGCGTTAAAAACCTTTACGCCACCGCAAATTGACCCTTCAATTTCTGAAGCGCTTTCCGACTATGTCACGCGCCGTAAAGCAGAAATTGGCAATCGCCCCTTATAGGCTTGATCGGGTTTATTCGTTGTTGATAGCAAATGGCACCGCCTCATTAGTGGCACTGTTATAAAGCACCAATCCACCGCTGGATGGGGAATGGCCAGTCGCCGCACGGATGACCACTTGGTGGGTAACCATTAAGGTGATTTTATCTTGAGGAAGTTGTGAGAGCTTGGTGTTGAGCTGATCCATGGTGGATTTGGGATCGGCATAGCCTTGAAAAAAGGAATTAAGGCCAGAAAACTCTTGCCACGCGCCAATGTTTAACTCTTGGGCAGTATCGCGGCAACGGCACCATTGGCTGGAATAAATGGCATCAAAGGTTATATTTTGCGCCCGAAGGTAATTCCCAATATCACGGGCTTGCTGGCGGCCAGTGTCATCAAGATTCCGCTGTGTGGCGCAATCCTCAAGGCGAAAATGATCAGGGTCACCAAATCCAGGGGCGAGGGCATGACGCATGAAAATAACATTTGCATCAAGTTTTGCCATCGCACCAGTTAGCGTTTCAGCATAAACACCGCTAGCGGTGACACTTGATATGATCAAAGTTAATATTAAGAATAAGAAACGCATGAATATATATTGATATTATTCAATTTCCCAAGATACACAAAGAAAGGTTTCTTCGGTGAAATTCCAATTGGTGTGATAAAGTTTTCCTTTATAAAACACCCCGTAACCTTCCTCGGTGTCTTCGCCGTCATATTGATCGGTATAGAGCAATTGCCCATATTCAAGAGCGGCTTTGCATTCGCTCATGGTGGGTGAGCTGATATAAATATTGCTCTCAATAGCAAGGGCAGGGGTGCTGATCACCATCAAGGACAAAAAGGTCAAAAATTTCCGCATTTGTTTCTCCTAACAATTATCTTATCTACCGAACTAGGCTTCATCAGCATGATTTCCATCATTTTGTTGAAAAACCTCAACAGCAAAGGCAAAACGGCGCGACACGCACGCTAAGAAAACGCGATAAGCAACCGCTATGGCGAAGATAAAAGGGAAATGAGGTGTCATTGGAGGCCCAGACCGGAATCGAACCGGTGTACACGGCTTTGCAGGCCGCTGCATCACCACTCTGCCACCGGGCCATAATGCAATACCATCCTGATACCTTAACCTGAGACAAGCGTCAACACTATCAGCGTGATTGATGTGAATAGCGGTCATGCCATGGGTTGCTTGGGATAGGTGCCTGAGATCATTTGCTATAGGCCAATTGCTTTATCATGCTGTCATAAAGAGGGAATGAAATTGTTTTTTTGAATTTGTTTTTCTATGTGATTCTGCTAGGCATGATCTGATCTATCCGTTATGTTATCATCATTCTTTCTTACGCTCGGAGCATCTGTTCATGTCTGTCTTTGCCAGCCGTCGCCGCAATATGGTGGAAAGCCAATTACGCACCAATAAAGTTACGGATCAGCGCGTGATTATGGCGTTTGAAAATGTACCGCGTGAAAATTTCATCAGCCCAGAGATGAAGGGGCTTGCCTATATTGACGAAGACCTTGTTCTTGGGCGTGGGCGTTTTATGCTAGAACCTATGGTGCTGGCGCGGTTGTTACAGGCCTTGAATCTCAAAGGCGGTGAAACGATACTGGATATTGCGGCAGGATGTGGTTACAGCACGACTATCCTTTCTCGTCTTGGTCAGTCTGTGGTTGGAATTGAAGCGGACGAAGACCTAGCAACCGCCGCTCAAGACAATCTGATCAATCATTCGGTTGATAATGGCGTCATTCTTCATGCTGATCATATTTCAGGTTACCCCAGTGAAGCCCCTTATGATGCTATTATTATCGAGGGCGCGGTTGCCCATGTGCCAGACGCTATCCTTGATCAGCTTTCTGATCATGGCCGCTTGGTCACCGTAATACGCGGTTCTGATAATACCCCGGGGAAGGCCACGATTTTTTATCGGTCATCCACAGGGTTTTCAAGCACCGTGTTGTTTGACGCGCAGACCCCTATTCTTGACGAATTTGCGTTAAAGCCGCAATTCGTGTTTTAATTCCATCTTATTGGAACACATATGATGAAAAAGATTTTCTCAACTTTTGTTTTAGCAACGGTTTTGGCTTCACCCGTCTTTGCTGATGATTTTTCATCGCGCTTGCAAACTGCGCTCAACAGCAGTGATGCGATCCAAGCTGAAATTGAAAATATCAAATCTGCTTATCAAGAGTTTGGTGTCGCGCGGGCAACGATGGACCTAAGCACCTCGCTTAGTGCTTCTGGAAGTGTTAGCGAGCGCAGTGTGAATGACGCGGATTCGTATGATGTGGATAGCAACAATCTGACGCTTACGATCACAAAGCCAATTTATGATGGGGGGATGGCATCATCCAAAGAACAGATTGCTCAACTTGGTCTTGATCTTGCCATTATGTCGTATCGTGATACGGAACAACAAGCGCTCCTTGATGCCCTAACCGCTCATGTGAACCTTGTCACCGCGCGGCAAAGCCTTTCTGTTAATCAATCCAATGTGGAACGCCTGCAAGAACAAGTTAAGGCTAGCACTTTACGAGTAGAATTAGGGGAAAGCACCCCAACCCAACTGGCCTTAGCCCAGTCGCGTTTAGCTAGAGCAGAAGCCGGCTTAATTTCTGCTCAAGCCAGTCTAGATGATGCTAGTGCTGCTTATTTACGCTTTTTTCACACGCCAGCTGGGGACGCTCTTGATCTGCCGGTTTTGCCCCAGTTTGATAATCTGCTTCCGGCGAGCGCAGGCTTAGCCGGGGATGTGGCCATTTCCCAAAACCCCACATACCGTCAATTGGTGATCAGTGAACGCATTACCCGTAAAAACATGGACACTTTATTGGCTAATGTTCGGCCTAATCTGGATTTTAGCATTACGGGAACGACCACAGATTCAAATATTGACGCCTCTAATATTGACGCTGTGACGGCTGCAATTACATTGACCACACCGCTTTATCCGACCAGCGCAACCCGTGCCAAATCGCGCGGCCTTGTTGCTGATCATCAATCTATTTTACGCAGTCTGGCAGATATGGAGCAAGACATCAGGCTTGGGGCTGAAAACGCTTATCGCAACTTTCTTGCCGCATCCAGTTTGATTGTAGCGAATGAAACCGAAACTAAGGCCGCGATCCTGTTTCGTGATGGGGTGGAAAAAGAAGTGCAATTTGGCCTGAAATCCTTACTTGATCTTCTTGATGCTCAACAGGATGTGGTCAGCGCAGAGCAAAGCTTGATCAAAGCGCGCGGAGATCAAGTGTTGGCCGGCTATGCGCTTTTAATGCAAATGGGAAAACTTAACGCCGATACCTTTGGTCTAACCCCGGCCTTTGTTTCCGTGGAAGCCTTGCCCATTCATGATTTGCCTATTGGGGGCATTATCCCAAAGGTCATTTATCCTGAATAAAGGCATGGCTGATCCTGATAACACCGCCTTGATTAAGGTTTTAGAAAACACATTAAAAGAGCTGCCGAATATTGAGGCCAAGTCAGTCATGGCCGAATTAGCCCGTTTGCTGGAACATACCGCTGATATACCAGAAACAAAAACACTCCATAAAGCATCACAAGACGATGACGCGAATGGCATCAGCGCGAATATGCAAAAGCAAGTGCAAGAGGTGATCTCGGCAGAATTAGAACAGTGGATGAAAACGCGTCTGCCTAAGGTTATGCAAGACACCATAGAGGCTATAAACAATGACGATAATGACAATCCGTCATAATAAGCGGACATAATCATTCGCAGGGCTTGTGATATCTGTGGTTAATGGCTAAAAAGCATATAGTTCAACAACAAATTGTTATCCTCCGCCATGCTTGATAAAACTTATGATCCCAAACAATTCGAAGCCCGATGGTATAGAGCCTGGCAAGACAGTGGGGCTTTTGCCTCTGATTTAGAGAGCGATAAGACGCCATACACCATTATGATGCCGCCACCGAATGTGACTGGCTCGCTTCATATTGGTCATGCCTTAACCTTTACGCTTCAGGATATTTTAATTCGGTTTCACCGGATGATTGGCCGAGATGTGCTGTGGCAACCGGGAACGGATCATGCGGGTATCGCAACCCAAATGGTGGTAGAACGGATGCTAGGCGAAGAGGGTGTTGATCGCCGTGATTTAGGCCGTGAGAAGTTTATCGAACGGGTCTGGCAATGGGTTGAGCAGTCCGGCGGAACGATCTCGCGGCAGTTGCGCTCACTTGGGGCTTCACCTGATTGGGAACGCTCACGCTTTACCTTGGACGAGGGCTTATCCGAGGCGGTGCGGCTGGTCTTTGTTCGCTTGCACGAAGAAGGCTTAATTTATCGCGATAAGCGGTTGATCAACTGGGACCCCAAATTGCTGACTGCAATTTCAGATTTAGAAGTCGATCAGCGTGAGGTTAATGGTAATTATTGGCATATTCGGTATCCGGTTGAAGGCACAGACCAAGTCGTTGTTGTTGCCACGACCAGACCAGAAACCATGTTTGGTGATACCGCTGTGGCGGTGCATCCCGATGATGCGCGGTATCAGTCTTTGATCGGCAAACATATCATCCTGCCCCTTATGGGTAGGCGTATTCCTATTATTGCGGATGAATACGCGGATATGGAAAAAGGATCAGGCGCGGTGAAAATTACCCCTGCGCATGATTTTAACGATTTTGAAGTTGGCCGCCGTCACAACCTCGAGATGATTAATGTCATGGATGCGGATGGCCGCATGAATGAGGTTGTTCCCGAAGCGTTTCGCGGCATGGATCGGTTTGATGCGCGCAAGAAACTCATTGCGACCCTAGAATCAGAGGGACTTATTGATGCGGTTGAGCCAACCGTTCATACCGTTCCCCATGGAGATCGGTCAGGTGTGCCTATCGAACCTTGGCTGATGGACCAATGGTATGTGGATGCCGAAACCCTCGCAAAGCCAGCGATGAAAGCGGTGGAAGATGGGCGTATGAGGTTTGTGCCTAAACGTTGGGAAAAAACCTATTTTGAATGGATGCGTAACATTCAGCCATGGTGCATTTCCCGCCAATTATGGTGGGGGCATCAGGTGCCAGTTTGGTATGATAGCTTAGGGAACTCGTTTTGTGCTTCCAACGCTTGGGAAGCCGCAAAATTGGCTATCCAATTTCACAAAACTAGACTTCCAAATGCAAAATTGATGTTCTCAGTTCTAGCTGACCCAGAAGAGTTTGGTGACTTAGATCGTTCCAAGCTGGACACGCTAGGATTTTATAAATTTGACGAGAATACGACAATTGATTTTGATAAGCATGGTGCTGGAGACTTTGATGGGCCTGATAATTTAGGCCGAATTCGAGCAAATACTTTTGGTGGCGAAAGCGAAATTGGAGATTTTTTTGGATGTCAACTTGAACGTGACCCCGATGTTTTGGACACGTGGTTTTCCTCGGGCCTTTGGCCCATTGGTACGTTGGGCTGGCCTGAACAGACGTCCGAGCTTGGCAAATAT
>JALRFL010000263.1 GCA_023259875.1 Alphaproteobacteria bacterium | reverse complement strand
AAAAACACTTTGATAAGATGGCACTTTCCATGCCATCACATTCTGAGAAAAATGAAGAATGAACCTAGATTACTACTTCAACAACCTTCCCCCATACCGCTTCATGCCATCACCGCCCTACTTGCGATAGGGGTTGGGGGGTGGCAACTGGTCGCCACCAAAGGGACAAGGCAGCATAAAACCATCGGCTATGCGTGGGTCAGTTTAATGTTGATTGTTAGCGTCAGCAGCTTTTGGATTAGTACCATTAAGCAATTTGGTGACTTCAGCCTTATTCATTTGCTTTCTATCTTTACCCTCTGGTCACTTTACGCCGCCATATCGGCGGCAAGACAGAACAACATCAAAAAACATAAAGTGATGATGATACTTCTTTATGTTCTGGCACTGATTCTGACCGGAGCCTTTACCCTGTTACCCGGACGCGTCATGCATGAGGTGTTTTTTTAACCGTAATGACAAGCGCCGCTTGCGATGTGGTAAAGCCCCTCAAGTGCAGTAAGCACAAAAAAAGAGCCGCAATCGCTTGCCGCTCTTTCTTTGTAAATTGGTTTTGAAGACGAGCTTAACGCTTTGAGAACTGGAAGCTCTTACGCGCTTTGGCCCGGCCATATTTCTTCCGTTCCACGGTACGGCTATCCCGTGTCAGGAAGCCACCAGCCTTAAGCGCAGGACGCAAGCCCGGTTCAAAGCGGATCAGCGCATGGCTAATACCATGGCGAACCGCACCAGCCTGACCGGATAGCCCCCCACCTTTCACGGTGGCGATGACATCAAACTCCCCTGTTCTGGCGGCAACTTCAAAGGGTTGAGCCAAAAGCATTTGCAACACAGGGCGAGCAAAATATTCCTGAACATCCTTGCCATTGACCTGAACCCGGCCTGACCCACGCTTGAGCCATACGCGAGCTGACGCATCTTTACGGCGACCTGTGGCATAAGAGCGACCAAGCGCATCAATTTGCGGTTCAGCAATAGCGGTATCTGCGGCGGTAGGTGCGCCACCATCGGTTTTTAATGCCTCAAGCGCGGCCATGCCCTCGGGCTGATCCGCAGTTGTTGCAGCGTTTTCAATCTGGTTTTCATCAGCCATGGTTTATCTCGCTGTGTTCTTAGGGTTCATCGCGGCAACATCCAGCTTTTGTGGCTGTTGGGCGTCATGGGGATGCTGATCACCAGCATAGACATGCAAATGTTTCATGCAACGGCGACCAAGTGGTCCGCGTGGGATCATACGCTCAACGGCTTTGATCAAAACACGCTCTGGAAAACGGCCATCAAGCAGTTTTTCAGCGGTACGGGATTTGATCCCCCCCGGATAGCCTGTGTGCCAGTAGTAGGTTTTTTGACTGCGCTTATTGCCTTTCAGCAGAACCTTTTCTGCATTAACAACAATCACATTATCACCGCAATCCATATGCGGTGTATAGCTGGGCTTGTGTTTGCCGCGCAGACGGTTAGCAATAAGCGACGCCAGCCGCCCAAGTACCAAACCTTCGGCATCAACAACACACCAGTCTTTCTTGATATCGGCAGGGGTTGCCGTATATGTTTTGAATTGAGACATAGGTATATTCCAATGAATTATGTTGAACTCTGGGCGTGTTATAGACACCGCTTTCCCTATCGTCAACGCCTAAATTCTGTTAAAAATAGAAATAATGATTATATATCAACAAGTTATTTTTACGGTTATATTTTACCACATATAAATATGGGCGATTTTGGCAAAAAGTGCTGTGAAAACGGGCATTGCCCTTATCAGCGAAACTGCGCTAAAACAAAAGCCACGCGTTTATCCATGAGGCCGAAGTCATGATCCTTCTGATCGATAACTATGACAGCTTTACTTGGAATTTATGGCATTTCCTCTCTGATTTAGGGGCGGAAGTCAAAACCATCCGAAATGACGAGCTTAGCGTTTCTGATGTGATCGCTATGAAACCTGATGGCATTGTCATCTCACCCGGGCCGTGCACCCCGGATAAGGCCGGAATTTGCATCCCATTGATCAACGCGGCCGCAGGGGTCATTCCCATTCTTGGAGTATGTTTGGGGCATCAGGCTATTGGCGCGGCGTTTGGCGCCACCATTAGCCGCATTGATCCCCCTGTCCATGGCAAGCTGTCCTTTGTTCAGCATGACGGCCAGGGCGTTTTTGCTGGCTGTGATCCGCGCTTTGCTGTTTCTCGCTATCATTCCTTGGTGATTAGCCCGGAGACCATGCCGGATGACTTGATGATCACCGCCAGCACCAATAATGGGGTGATCATGGGCGTTCAACACAAAACCCATCCGATTTTTGGTGTTCAGTTCCATCCAGAATCTATCGCTTCGGAAAATGGCTATCGCATTCTTGCCAATTTCCTTAGCGTAACTGGCTTACCTCACCCGGTAAGCAATGATCATATCGCGCAATTAGAAAGCCAATTGCTCAACCTGTCCAAAACTCATCCTGAACATATCCATGACTGATCTTGATAAAACGACCCCTGAATTGAAGACTCTATTGGCGAAACTGGTTCGCCAGAAACTGCCGCGCGATGAGATGGAACAAGCCTTTGCCATTCTCCTTGGTGGTGAGGCTAGCCCCGAACACATCGCTGGATTTATTTGTGCCCTTGCCGCAAGAGGCGAAAGCGTTGATGAAGTGATCGCCGGCGTCACGGTCTTGCTTAGGCATGCCAACACCATTTCTGCGCCGCAAGGGGCGATGGACATTGTTGGCACGGGTGGTGACGGCGTCGGCACATGGAATATTTCCACCGCCGCCGCGCTTACCGTGGCTGGGGCTGGCTTCCCTGTGGCAAAGCATGGCAATGTTGCCGTATCCTCAAAAAGTGGCGCGGCAGAGGTGTTGTCTCAACTGGGGGTGAATCTGAATACGGATTTAAGCCATGTTCAGGCCGCTCTTGATGAGGCTGGGATATGTTTTTTGATGGCACCGCGCCACCATCAGGTGATGCGCCATGTTGGCCCCGTTCGTGCCGCCCTTGGCTTTCGTTCTATCTTTAACATGATGGGGCCACTATCCAATCCAGCCTTGGTCAAACGCTACATGATCGGGGTCTATTCACCGGATCTGGTTGCCCCTTATGGTGAGATGCTGTTAGGGCTTGGCGCCACTCACGCTATGGTGGTGCATGGCAGTGACGGCCTTGATGAAGTCACCACCACTGGCCCTACAACCGCCATCAGGCTTCATGACGGGCGGTTAGAGCACATGACCCTACACCCCTCTGATATCGGCCTGAAGACCGCCAAAACCAAAGACCTCATTGGCGGCACACCAGCAGAAAACGCCGCCGCCATGCGCGCTATTTTCAACGGGGCAGAAAATGCCTATCGGGATATTGTTATTTTCAATGCTGCCGTGGCAATCTTTGGCGCAGGGCAAGCCGCTGATCTTAACGCCGCGGCAACCATGGCGACATCATCCCTTGACCAAGGGTTAGCCTTGGCCAAGCTGGATCAACTGGTCGCAATCACTAATCGGGGTGAGTAGAATGACGGATGTCTTAAAGGCTATTATTCGTGATAAGATCGATGCGGTCAAAGCCCTAAAAGCAACCTCAGAAAGCCGTGAGTTTTCTGCCAGAATTGCTGATATGCCGCCAACCCGCGGCTTTGCGGCGGCGTTGCAAAAAGCCTCTGCCCAAGGCTATGGGTTGATTGCGGAGTTTAAGCGCGCGTCACCTTCGCGCGGCGTCATCAATGCCCATGCCAAGCCAGAAACCATTGCCCCATCCTATGAGGCCGGAGGCGCAACTTGCCTTTCGGTTCTCACTGATGAAACCTATTTCCATGGCCATTTAGAGGATATGATCACCGCAAGAGCCGCCACCATGCTTCCGGTGTTGCGCAAAGATTTCACGGTCGATCCGATCCAGATTTTCGAAGCTCGCGCTCATGGTGCCGATGCCATTCTTTTGATCTTATCTGCGCTGGATGACAGCCAAGCGAACGAACTTGAAGACGCGGCTCTATCATGCGGTTTGGATGTGTTAATCGAAACGCATGACGCCGAAGAAATTGAACGCGCGCTTAACCTGCGCTCACCCATGATCGGGATAAACAACCGCAACTTGCGCACCATGACCACTGATCTGGCCACGGGGGAGACGCTGATGCGAGGCATCCCTTCTGACCGCATTGCTATTGCCGAAAGCGGGCTTCGGTCAGGGGATGATCTGGCACGGATGGCACGCGCCGGGGCAAGATGCTTTTTAATTGGTGAGTTTTTGATGGAACAAGATGATATTGCCATGGCGACTAGCACCTTGTTATCAAACCCTCTGCCGGCAAACTGGGAGGATATGGGATGAGCAAACTGACCCATTTCGACGATAGGGGCAAACCCCATATGGTCGATATTTCTAGCAAATCCGAAACCCACCGCATCGCCATTGCCGAAGGCTATATCACCATGGCGGATCACACGCTCACCCTGATCCGAGAAAAAGGCCACAAAAAAGGTGATGTGCTGAGCATTGCGGAATTGGCTGGTATCATGGCGGCGAAGCAAACCTCACACCTGATCCCCCTTTGTCATCCCCTTGGTCTAAGCCATGTGTCCGTGCGGCTAACATGTGGGGAAGACCGCGTGCATATTTCTGCGGAATGTCGCCTTACTGGCCAAACGGGGGTTGAGATGGAGGCTCTAACCGCTGTATCTGTTGCCGCCCTTACGGTATATGACATGGTCAAAGCGGTTGATAAATCCATGGTGATTGGCGGCATTAGGCTATTGGAAAAAAGTGGAGGCAAATCCGGCCTCTTCAAGGCTGATGCGTAAGCCCCTTATCCCTGTTAGTGAGGCTATTGCCCGAATTGCCGAGGCGATGCGTGTGATGCCAAAGGAAGAGGTTTCTCTTTCCGATGCCTCAGGCCGGATTTTGGCTGATGATGCTATCGCCATATTAACAAACCCGCCTCAGGATCAATCCGCCATGGATGGCTATGCCGCAAGAGGTGAAGATATCACAGATTTGCCATGCGTTTTACACCTGAAAGGGGAAAGTGCGGCTGGGCATCCATGGCCAGACCCTATTGCCCCGGGAACATGCGTGCGCATCTCCACAGGGGCTAATATCCCTGATGGGGCTGACCGTATTGTGATCCTTGAAAACACCCGATCTGATCACAGCAGTGAGCAAATCGAAATCTTAGAAGCCCCTAGCCAAGACCAATTTATCCGCCGCAAGGGACAGGATTTTCACTCAGGGGATGTGCTGATCAAAAATGGCACACGGCTTAATGGCAGACAAATGGGGTTGCTGGCCGCCGCAGGTCATCATCGCATGATGGTGCGCCGTAAGCCCGTGGTGGCCATATTATCAACCGGCAGTGAGTTGGTTGAACCGGGCACAAACCCAAGCGCGGCGCAAATCATATCCAGCAACAGCATCATGATTGCCGAAATGGTTGCCGCCATGGGGGCAACGGCTATGCCCCTGCCGCCAATACCTGACAACGAAAACGCCTTGCTAGACGCGATTGCAGGCCTCACCCATGTTGATCTGCTGGTTATGACAGGTGGCGCTTCGGTTGGTAAGCATGATCTGGTGGCTGGTATGATGAAAGATCATGATGGTCTTGATTTCTGGCGAATTGCCATGCGTCCGGGAAAGCCGATGATCTTTGGCCATATTGCTATCGGCTCTGCGCCGTCAGAGGCCGCGACAACCCCTCTGCTAGGGCTTCCCGGCAATCCGGTATCTTCGGGGGTTTGCACCCTTATTTTTGTTCGCGCGGCTATTCGCGCCATGCTTGGTCTTTCGCCTGTCCCAGTGACGCGCAAGGCCATTCTCACCACTGATCTTCCTGCTAATGACCAGCGTGAGGAATATATGCGCGGAATGATCCAATACGATGCCGCCACCGGCCTTGATCACTTCACCCCTCTCTTATCCCAAGACAGCGGCAAAATGAAAGATTTTGCCCTTGCAGAGGCATTGATGATCCGCCCTGCCCATGCCACCGCCCTTGGGGGGGGAAGCATCGTTGATATCATCTATCTCAATCCGGGCGATTAGCAAAACTTGCTTGACAAATAGCACATAATTAGATCAAATCATGAACAAATCGTGATCATAACGACATGAGGATGGAGCAAATCATGCTAACCCGAAAACAACGCGATATTCTCACCTTGCTGATTAAACATATGGAAGAGCATGGGGTCGCCCCTAGCTTTGATGAATTATGTGATGCCGCCGGATTAAAATCCAAATCTGGCATCCACCGTCTGATGTCTGGTCTCGAAGAACGCGGTTATATCGCCAGACTTCACAATCGGGCTAGGGCGGTTTCCGTTCTTCGTCACGCGGATGGGTCACCTTATACAGGAAATCCGCAGCCTTCTGCCTCTGCAACCTCAATAACGCATCCGGCAACGCATGATGATGTGGTGGAGGTTCCTTTGCTTGGAAAAATCGCCGCAGGTTCACCGATCGCCGCGCTATCTGACCATTCCAATCTCATGCCAGTGCCCCAACACATGATTGGCAGGGGGGAATATTTTGCCCTGACCATCGAAGGCGATTCCATGATTGACGCTGGCATTCTTGATGGGGATACCGTGTTGATTGAGCGATCAGATACTGCCCAGACTGGCGATATTGTGGTAGCCTTGATTGACCATGAGGAAGCGACCTTAAAACGGCTTCGCCGCAAAACCCACAGCATTGCGCTTGAACCGGCAAATGCGCGTTACGAAACACGGATCTTTGGCCCTGATCAAGTAAAGATTCAAGGCAAGCTAAAAGGCCTCATTCGGCAATATTAACGCGATTGATGCGATAGGGTTTCCCCTCACCGCTTGAATAAATCAACATACCGCTACTGTCAAAAATGTCTGACCTATCAATCAGCACTGCCCCTGATGCACAGGGGTAACGGGCGTCAACAAGGGAAAGCACCATATCGGCGTTTTGACAGGCTTCTGTTAACCCTTGCCGATCCCATACCATAGCAATCATATGGTCATCCAGCGATAGCATGGTGCAATACCCATCATCGCAACGACTATCGGCATTATCACGAATATAAACGGCCTCAGCAAAACCAAAAGAAGTCGCCAAAAGTCTAGCGGCAAAGCCATCAGTCCGGCGGCTGCTTATCACCAGTCTGCCATCATATGAAGTGGCGGCAAGCACGGGGTTTCCATAATCAAGAATGACCCCGGCAAGAGGCCTCGGCTGAAATGCCCATATCCCCACCGCAAGGCTTGCCAATGGCACCGATTGCACCATGCCCTTTATCACAAAGACGTTCATGCCAATTGGTGGC
>JALRFL010000227.1 GCA_023259875.1 Alphaproteobacteria bacterium | reverse complement strand
GATCACCCGATCGCCGATACCGCTTTCCTGCTCCATCAGCGGCGCGGAATCAGACTTCAGCCGCAGGGACAGCAAGCCGTAGGGCTGCACCGAAGAGCTTTGTCATGGTGATGAACGCAGGCGCGATCCCCGCCGATCATTGGACGCAGGACCCGGCGGTGGGCGGCGGGCGGATCATCGGCGAAGCATGCCACTACATCGACCTGATGCGGTTCCTCGCCGGGGCTCCGATCACCTCGGTTCAGGCGCGGCGCATGGGCGACACGGATGCCGAGGCGGTGACCGAGGACAAGGCCTCGATCACACTTGGATTCGAGGACGGATCGTTCGGCACCATCCATTACCTTGCCAATGGCGGTGCATCCTTTGCCAAGGAACGGGTCGAGGTCTTTGCCGCCGGGCGCACCTTGCAGCTGGACAACTTCCTGAAGCTACGCGGCTTCAACTGGCCGGGCTTCAAGAAGCAGAACCTGTGGCGGCAAGACAAGGGGCAGACGCCCTGTGCGGCAGCCTTTGTCACGGCCGTTGCGGCGGGCGGCACGACCCCGATCTCGGCCGCAGACCTGTTCGAGGTCGCCAAGGTGACAATTGACGTGGCCGAGATCCTGCGCACCCAGGTATGAGCCGTCGCCTGACACAGGCCAGTACCTATGCACGGCTGGGTCCCGCCAGCATCGCGCGGGTTGCGGCCTATCGGCTGGGTTTGAAAAGCGGACAGCATCCGGTCCAGCGGCTGGCGGCGCCCGTGGCGCAGCCGCCGTTTTTTCGGGCCGTTGACACACCCAGTCCGAACACCGACCCGAACCGCACCTGGGATGATCGCCTGTGGTGGTTCGGCTGGCATAGCACGACGTTGCCCGACGCGCCGCCCAAGTGATCACCATATCAAGAATGTCACTCATGGATTTGCGGTGAATGAAAACACCTTTTCGCGGCAGAATTTCGACTAACCCATCTTGGGCTAGCCTTGCCAAAACTTCACGAATCGGGGTTCTTGATACGCCTAACTGGCTAGCCAGCTGGCGTTCATCAAGGCGCAGATCTTCGTCCATGGCATAGATATCGATACTAAGAATATGATCGCGAATAACCTCATAAAGGTGATCCTTTATGGTGAAATCAGTCGCTATCGGTTTTAACTTAATCTCGCTTGCCACTTATCTCTTTCCTGCTTTATCCATCCCTTGTTTGTGCTTATCTTGAAGCTCATCAGGGACAATCTGGGGTAAAAGTAAGGCTTTTAAGCCCTCAAATCACACCTGCTAAAACCATTAAAAATACAATATACCAAAGTTTTTCTTCGTCAAGCATCACTTATAAAATAAAAAATAATCGTTTATTTACAGTATTTTAAAAATGATGTGCAAAAACCATAATGTTCCATCTTTCAAAATGAAAAAGTCTGGTATACCATAAAAATATAACGATTCCGGTGTTGGGCGGTCATCTCATAGCCGCCACCTAAACCATGATATAATTAGGCATGAAATAATTAAGGGAAGCATCAATGAATATTCATGAGTATCAAGCAAAGGCGATACTGAAAAGCTATGGCGCGGCCGTGGCGCAGGGCGCGGTTATCACTGGCGCTGATCAGATCGATAAGGCGGTGGATTCTATGCCAGGGCCTGTCTGGGTTGTCAAAAGCCAAATCCACGCCGGTGGGCGCGGCAAAGGCACTTTCAAAGAATTGCCGCCAGAGGCTAAGGGCGGTGTTCGCGTTAGCTTTTCATCAGAAGAAGCCAAGGCAAACGCCAAGGAAATGTTTGGCAAAACACTGGTCACTGCCCAAACGGGCGCGGCTGGTAAAACCGTTAACCGCCTTTATATTGAGGCTGGCGCCGATATTGGGCGTGAGCTTTATCTCTCAATATTGGTAGATCGCGCGGTGGGCAAAGTGGCCTTTGTTGTGTCCACCGAAGGCGGTATGGACATTGAAACCGTTGCCCATGATACACCAGAAAAAATCCACAGCGTTGCTATTAACCACAGCACAGGTTGCACAGATGCGGATGCCGCAACATTGGCAGATGCGTTGGCTCTTGATGGTACCGCACGCGAAGAAGGCATCGCCCTTTTTAAGGCTCTTTATCAAGCCTTTACGGAAAAGGATATGAGCCTGCTTGAAATTAATCCTTTGGTGGTGACCAAGGATAATCATGTTCAGGTGCTTGATGCCAAGGTGTCTTTTGATAACAATGCCTTGTTCAGGCATCCCGATATTATGGAATTACGCGATATCACCGAAGAAGACCCCAAAGAGCTAGAAGCGTCAAAGTATGATCTCGCTTATATTGCCCTTGATGGGGATATTGGCTGTATGGTCAATGGCGCCGGATTAGCCATGGCCACTATGGATATCATTAAACTTTATGGCTCTGAGCCTGCCAATTTCCTTGATGTTGGCGGCGGCGCTAGCAAAGAAAAAGTGACCGCAGCGTTCAAAATCATTACCGCCGATCCCAATGTGAAGGGGATTTTGGTTAATATTTTTGGCGGCATTATGCGTTGTGATGTGATCGCGGAAGGGGTGGTTCAAGCGGCTAAAGATGTCAAACTTAGCGTTCCCTTGGTGGTGCGCCTAGAAGGCACGAAAGTCGCTGAAGGCAAGGCCATATTAGAGGCCAGCGATCTTGATCTCATCGCCGCAGATGATCTCAATGACGCGGCGGAAAAAATTGTTAAGGCAGTAAAAGGAAACTAGGGGCAAGACAATGGCAATTTTAATCAATAAAGAGACCAAAATCATTGTTCAGGGCCTGACCGGAAAAACCGGTACTTTCCACACGGAACAGGCACTGGCCTATCACGACACGCAAATGGTTGCTGGCACACATCCCAAAAAAGGTGGCCAAGAATGGACCAGCGATTCTGGCAAAAGCCTGCCGCTATATGCCAGTGTTGCTGAAGCCAAAGAGGCTACCGGCGCTAATGCCTCGGTCATTTATGTGCCTCCTGCTGGGGCTGCTGATGCGATTATTGAGGCGATTGACGCCGAGATTGATCTGATCACCTGTATCACCGAAGGCGTGCCTGTCATGGATATGGTCAAGGTAAAGGAACGGCTTGATGCCTCATCCTCGCGGCTGATTGGGCCAAACTGCCCCGGGCTACTCACCCCAGAAGAATGCAAGATTGGGATTATGCCTAGCAGCATTTTTCGCCGGGGTTCAGTTGGGGTTCTGTCGCGTTCTGGCACCCTCACCTATGAGGCGGTGTATCAGACTAGCATGGCAGGTCTGGGTCAAACCACCGCGGTGGGGATTGGCGGCGATCCGGTCAAAGGCACCGAGTTTATTGATGTGCTAGAGATGTTCCTCGCCGATGAGGAAACCACCTCTATCATCATGATCGGGGAAATTGGCGGCTCTGCCGAAGAAGAAGCCGCGCAGTTCATTAAAGATGAGGCTAAGAAAGGGCGCAGCAAGCCTATGGTTGGATTTATAGCCGGCCGCACCTCACCTCCGGGTCGTACCATGGGTCATGCCGGGGCCGTGATTTCTGGCGGCAAAGGCGGCGCAGAGGCAAAGATCGAGGCCTTGCAATCCGCGGGGGTGACCGTATCCCCCTCACCTGCTAGCCTTGGTGATACTTTGGTTTCGGTGCTTAAAGGCTGACAGCCACCACCACAGGTAAACATAGCATAAAGGGGCATCATGCCCCTTTATTTATAGGCGTATACAATTCCTTATAAAAAAAGAGCGCTCGAAAGCGCTCTATCTCAGGGGGATCATCTATGGATAATGCGTTGGCGGTGTTACGCTGAACGCGCCATATTTGCATCTAGACGCTTATTTTCGGCAATCCGTTTATCTAATGTGGTCACAATGGCATCAACTGTTGGGTTGAGCATGCCCAGATGCCGACCAATGGTCTGAATGATCTGGTCAACGCGTTCCACATTCGTCACACCGGCATCAATGGCACGCGCCACAGAGGAAGGCTTAAGCAGTTGTTTTGCCGCCGCCGCGTATTTTTCAAAAGGCACTTGATCTGCCTCATCCGCGCCAAGGCGTTGAGCCAATTCATCAACCCAATGATACATCTGATGCGCCGTCTCAATATCCGCGTGAACCGCGTCATGGATCGGCTGAATGCCATCATCAAGCACACAGCGATAATTTCCGGTCATCAGCATCGACCATTTTGCCATAGGAACAAAAAGGCTTTCAAAAACGCGCAACTTTACCGGAACATCCTTGCCATCTAGACGCACGGCTTCGATATCATCGGCAAGCTGTTTTAACATGGCATTATGTTGAGGGTCAGCAAAGACGCTGGCCTTGAAATTGGTGGGAAGCCCGACATGAAGAACATTACTGCCTTCTTCTGGTGGGCGGAAGGCTTGTGGATCAGGGCTACATAATGACATCAGGCCGGGTTCAAAATCAGCCCAGACATCAGCATCATGATAACAATGCGCGAGATTTGCATCAGCGAGCGCAGGAATACGCTTAAGAAAAGGCAAAGGCGGCATATTCATAATCGACAGGCAAGGCTTCTTGCTTTGGGCAATGCGCTTCATCAGCCCAGCTACCGCCGCAGAAGAATATTGAGGCTCCTGCATAGCAAGCCCGATCATATCAAACTGACTTGGATCGGTAGATTCAGGGGTAGTCGCGTTAAGCTTACCCGGTAAATCATAGGATTTGATAGAGCGATGCGCGTCTTCGTCACGAAGTTTAATGCGCACTTCCGTGCCTTCGGTATTTATCAATTTGGCAGAAGCGGTACGGCATACCAGCGTCACATCATGACCAGCCATGAGCAACTTGGTTGATAGCAATGAGCCATAAGATGCGCCCAAAATTAAGATTTTCATCGGAACCTCCGCTTCAATGTTATGGTCTAAAATATGGGATCAGATGATGAGAAGAAAGGAAAAAAGTGAAAATGTGAAAACTGTAAATATTTTACAAATACAATTTACAAAATGATGAAATGACCTTATAACAGCTCTTAGAAGTTCACAATTCAGCCCTACCATGCGAGGGCATAAAGGCAAAACAAACGCAGAACGGTGGTCAAACGGGGGTTCACATGGATAAAATTATGGCAGGCCATAAGCTTCGCCGGTTTCGGCAATCGTTAGATATGTCACAGTCAGCCATGGCAGAAACACTAGGCATTAGCCCCTCTTATCTTAACTTACTTGAGCATAATCAACGCCCACTTACGGCGGCTCTTTTGCTTAAGATTGGTAGCAGTTTTAATATCAACATTATGGATTTTGCCGAAGATGATACCAGCAGTTTAATTGATGGCATGGCAGATATCTTTACCGATCCGGTGTTAGCGGATGAGAGAGTAACCCGGCGCGAATTACAAGATAGTGTTTCTGCCAGCCCTAATGTCGCGCGCGCCATGATCAAATTGTTTGAAACCTATCGCAGAGTCAGGGACGAGCTGGTGCATAAGGCCGGCGATTCTGGGATTTCCCCAATGGGAAGCAATTCGGTGGAAAAAGTGCGGAAACTGCTTGAAGACCATCATAATTACTTCCCTGAACTTGAAAATCACGCCCAAGAATTGCGCGAACATATTCAGACAAACATTCCCGGCATTGGCGCAAAAAGTCTGCCACAAGATTTGGATTTGAACGCATTGATTGCCTATATTCGCACCAAGCATCAAATCACTATTCGCATGATGCCACTTGATGTTATGGGCAATCAGCTCCGCCGATATGATCTTCACCGTCAAGAAATTCTGATCAGCGAAGTGTTACAAAGACCGCAACGAATTTTCCATCTGCTTGTTCAATATGCCTTGATTGAACAAAACCAAATCATCAATCCGATTGTTCAAGAGCTTGGCAAATTGGATGAGCAAACCCTATCGCTGGCTCGTATCACCATGGCCGGCTATTTTGCCGCCGCCGTGATGATGCCTTATGTTCCGTTTCTGAATGCCGCAAAACAGCTTCGTTATGATATTGACCTGCTATCGCGGCGTTTTGGGGTTTCGTTTGAACAAGCCTGTCATCGGCTAACCACCTTAAACGCACCAACGGATAAGGGGATTCCTTTTGCGTTTATTCGCATTGATGACGCTGGCAATGTGTCCAAACGGATATCTGCGGGAGGCATTAACTTCTCGCTCCATGGCGGCACTTGCCCGAAATGGTCGGTGCATCGCAGTTTTCGCAACCCCGAAAAAACCTTGGTTCAAGCCGCCGAATTGCCCAATGGTCAACAGGTGTTATCCATCGCGCGTGCGGTTCCACCCTTGCTCTCACCATCCAGCGCACAACCCTCGGAGTTTGCTATCGCCCTTGGATGTGAGCTTCATCACGCCAGCGATATCATTTATGCCGACCAACTCGAACTTGGCAAATCCCGAAAGCTTGAGCCTGTCGGGGTGAGCTGTTCTGTCTGTGAAAGGCTGGATTGCACCCAGCGTTCACAGCCGCCAATTGGCTATGATTTGCGTTTTGACAGTCATATGCGCCGTGTCGGAATGTATGATCTGGATGTCGGGTAGCACCTAACATCCAGCCCTTGGCTATTCCGCTGCCGCTTCTACCGCTTTGGCGACCTGACAGGCGGCAAACTTGAACTCAGGGATTTTTCCATAAGGATCAAGTTGTGGGTTGGTCAGAATATTTGCCGCCGCTTCAACATAGGCAAAAGGCACAAACACCATATCTTCTGACACCGCCCGATCCGCGCGCGCCATAATGGTAATGCTTCCGCGCCGCGTGCTAATGGAAATCAACTCCCCTGCCTCGACCCCAAGACGGCGTAGCGTTTTCGGGTGAAGCGAGGCGTTTGCCTCTGGCTCAATCACATCAAGAACCGTGGCACGGCGGGTCATTGATCCGGTATGCCAATGCTCTAACTGTCTGCCGGTGGTCAGGATCATCGGATATTCTGCATCTGGGGTTTCTGCTGGGGCGATAATCTTTGCCGGTGTGAACCTCGCCCTGCCATTATCACGTGGAAAGCTGTCGCCAAAGACGATAGGCTGACCCGGATCATCCGCAGATAACGATGGATAAGTCACCGCATTTTCTTTTTCTAGGCGTTCCCAAGTTATGTTTTTCAGTGACGCCATGGACAATTGCATTTCCGCAAACACATCCTTGGGGTGCGTATATTGCCAATTCAGACCAATGCGTTTTGCCAATTCCACAGTAATCCACCAATCTTCTTTGGCTTCCCCCGGAGCATCAATGGCCTTGCGGCCCATTTGCACCTGACGATTGGTGTTGGTCACAGTCCCGGTTTTTTCTGCCCATGCCGAAGCGGGTAAGATCACATCAGCATAATTGGCGGTTTCGGTAAGGAAGATATCCTGAACCACAAGATGGCTGAGCTTGGCCAGCGCGTCCCTCGCATGATCCACATCCGGATCAGACATGGCTGGATTTTCGCCCAGAATATACATGGAGGATATCTGACCTTCATGAACGGCATCCATGATTTCTGTCACGGTTAACCCTTTTTCTGCGGCAATCTTATCCGACTTCCAAATCTTGTTAAAGGCTGACCGTACCCCATCATCGGTGACGCTCTGATAATCGGGCAAGAACATCGGGATCAGACCAGCGTCCGAAGCGCCCTGCACATTGTTTTGACCGCGCAGAGGGTGAAGACCAGCACCAGGGCGTCCCACCTGACCACACATCAGTGCCAATGAGATCAAACAGCGCGAGTTGTCTGTGCCGTGGATATGCTGTGACACCCCCATGCCCCAGAAAATCATCGCCGCCTTTGCCCCTGCAAAATCACGCGCAACCTGACGCAAGGTGTCAGCCTCAATGCCGCAGAATTCAGACATTTTTTCAGGTGAGAAATCCTTGAGATGCGCCTTCATTTCATCCCAATTTTCCGTGAAAGTATCGATATACTGCTGATCATAAAGCTTTTCTTCAACAATCACATTCATGATTGCGTTCAGCATAGCCACATCAGAACCAGGACGGAATTGCAACATATGCGTGGCCAGACGCTTCATTCCTTGCGCCCGTGGGTCCATCACAATCAGTTTGCCGCCACGCTTGGCAAATTGCTTGAAATATGTTGCCGCCACCGGATGATTTTCAATCGGATTACAGCCAATGACGATGGCAACATCCGCATTTTTGATTTCATTAAAGGTTGCTGTTACCGCGCCTGAACCAACATTTTCTAGCAACGCCGCCACGGATGAGGCATGGCAAAGTCGGGTGCAGTGATCCACATTGTTATGCCCAAAACCTTCGCGGATAAACTTTTGAAACAGATAGGCTTCTTCGTTAGAACATTTGGCTGAACCAAAACCGGCCACGCGTTTTCCGTCTTTGGCGCGCGCCTCTGTCATTCCTTTAGCGGCGAAATCCAATGCCTCATCCCAACTGGCTTCGCGGAAATGGGTAAAGGGGTTTGCCGGGTCAACATTTAGCCCTTTGGCTGGCGCATCGTCGCGGCGAATCAAAGGTTTGGTGAGACGGTGCGGATGGTGAATATAATCAAATCCAAAGCGGCCTTTGACACAAAGCCGGTTTTCATTGGCTGGTCCCGGAGCGCCTTCGACATATTTGATTTTGCCATCTTTGACCTTAAAGGTCAGCTGGCATCCTACCCCACAATAGGGGCAAACGGATTGAATTTCATCATCAATATCCTTGCGGTCACCCATCTGGGCATCATCCACCGCGCTCGCCGGCATCAATGCCCCTGTTGGGCAAGCCTGAACACATTCCCCACAGGCCACGCAGGTGGATTGCCCCATCGGATCATCCATATCAAAAACAATTTTGGCCTGATTGCCGCGCCCTGACATCCCGATCACATCATTGACCTGAACTTCGCGGCAAGCGCGAACACAGAGATTGCAATGAATACATGCATCAAGATTCACGCGCATCGCAACATGGGAATCATCAAGCAAAGGCACGGTTTCCATGGGCTTGCTAGGAAAGCGGCTGGATTCCACATGGTTTTGTGCCATCATCGTTAGGAAATGTGATGACGCATCATGAGCTTCTTGCGGCTGATCTGCGGCTAGCAATTCCACCACCATAGCCCGGGCTTTGGTGGCACGATCACTAGCGCTATTGACCACCATACCGTCCTGAACTGATCGGATACATGATGCGACCAGCGTTCTTTCGCCCTCAACCTCAACCATACAGGCGCGGCAATTTCCATCTGACCGATAGCCGGGTTCGGGCTTATGGCAGAGATGAGGAATGGTGTTCCCCTGCCCTTTGGCAGCTTCCCAAATGCTGGTGCCTTCGGGGACGGAAACCGTCTTGCCATCAAGCGTAAAAGTGACCGTTTTGATCTGGAGTGAGTCTGGCATGGTTCGACCCCTTAGCTAATTTCGCTGTCAAAATGTTTCATGGTAAGGCGAATGGCATTAGGGGCAGCCTGCCCCAAACCGCAGATAGACGCATCAACCATCACTTGACATAAATCTTCAAGCAAAGGTTGATCCCATTGTTCGGCTTGCATCAGCTGCACCGCCTTACTGCATCCGGTACGGCATGGCGTGCATTGTCCACAGCTTTCATCCTCAAAGAAGCGAAGCATATTCAGAGCCGCGTCACGCACCTGATCTTGATCTGATAAAATCACAACGGCGGCTGATCCAATGAAACTGCCATGAGGTTGAAGCGTGTCAAAATCCAATGGCACATCCGAAAGTGAGGCAGGCAAAATCCCTGATGATGGGCCGCCGGGCTGATACGCCTTAAACACATGACCATCCATCATGCCGCCAGCCGCCTCAATAATATCGAGCACGGTTGAACCCGCAGGCAACAGGTAAACCCCCGGTTTAGCCACACGGCCAGAGATGGAATAACTGCGCAACCCTTTGCGGCCATTTTTTTCCACCGAAGACAATATCTCATGCCCTTCGCGGCAAACACGCGCCACCCAATAAAGGGTGTCAACATTATGCACCAAGGTTGGGCGACCAACGAACAGTTCGATCTGCTGCGCCAATACCTCAGCACCCGCCATCCCGATGGCGGAATGGCCGCGATG
>JALRFL010000198.1 GCA_023259875.1 Alphaproteobacteria bacterium | reverse complement strand
CATGTGGATTTGGATGTGTCCGGTATCCTAAGGCGTGAGATGACCATTGATCAGGCAGGTGATGCGCTGATTGAGATGATCAGACGCACCGCCAATGGCCGGGCCACCGCCGCAGAAGCCCTAGGCCACAAAGAGTTTGTTATGACCAAACTCTACCGTAGCGCTTAAGCTGCAAAATTATTTTGATGTTTTAATATAGTCTAAACAAACATAATATCTAAAATACCCATACTCTTGTCCCCAGCGTTACTCTTGCGCTGGGGGGCTTAGTTGTCTTATTTGTTATACTGAAATATCCAGCAAAATTATGTAGTCGCTTATCTTGCTGGATTTATGTGTGATTCCTATTGTCCCGCCCATCAATTCAGGTGATGATAAGGTGGATGTAGACAATTGCTATTGTCTGTTTTTCCTATGCCTTAAGAGAACGTCTTTGGTACCATAGAGCAGTGTCATTTATCTAACTGTGGGTTGTAGGTTTGGAGATGCACGAAAAAGACTTGATCAAAACCTTTGGCTCTCTGGTGGATGACGCTTTGCTTGTCATTGGCCATGATTTGATTATCACCGATGCTAATGCCGCCAGCATCAGATTGCTTGGTGATAAGGTGATTGGCACGAATCTTAATGATCATATTGTTTATTCCGGATTAGCAGAAGAACTCAGCACTTGTCTTGAAAGCCGAAAGCCGGTTGAGTTTCCCACCACCCCTACAAATAATCATTATCGCCATATCAGGGCAAGGATGATAGTCTGGGGTAAAGATACAGTGATTATGTTGTTACTTGATATGACCTTGCAACATAATCTTGAAAAAATGCGCCGGGATTTTGTGGCAAATGTTAGCCATGAATTGCGTTCACCACTCACCAGTTTGATTGGTTTTGTGGAAACCATGCAGAACGCACCAGATATGGAGCGCGCGGATCGGCAACGCTTTCTTCGTATTATGGACGAAGAGGCTAAACGGATGTCGCGTTTGATCAATGATTTAATGTCCCTTTCTAAAGTGGAAGCCGATGAACATATCATCCCAGAAGGTAAGGTTTTCGTAAAATCTCTGTTGATGGCAACGATAAATGTGTTGTCCAATCGTGCCTTAAAATCAGGGCATGATATTCGCTTTCATGATTACAGAGGGCAAAAAGCCACGGAGCCGGTCATTAGAGGCGGAAATGATGAAATCATGGAAGTCTTTCAAAATTTGCTAGATAACGCTCTAAAATATAGTTTTCCTGCATCCATCATAAAGGTTGAAATGCGTGACGATGCGAATGGTCGGTTAGCGATTAACATTATTAATCAGGGGGAGGGGATCACAGAAAAACACATTCCCCGATTAACCGAACGGTTTTATCGTGTGGATAAAGGCCGATCACGCCAAATGGGGGGGACAGGTCTTGGGCTTGCCATCGTCAAACACATTATCAACAAGCATCGGGGCGAGTTAAAGATCACAAGCGCGTTAAACAAAGAAACGGTGTTTTCGGTGATCCTTCCATACGCAACAGATTAAATCTTTATCTGGCGATGATCACATATTGTCACATTTCTGTCATGTTAAAGCATTATGACATATGATTATAATAATGCGTCATAAGGGTTGAAATAAGTCTAATGGCAATCAAAGTTCTTATCGCAGATGATGAACCAAATCAAATTGAGCTGATTTCCTATAATCTTAAGCAAGCGGGTTTTGAGGTTACCCATGCCTCAGATGGTGAACAGGCCTTTCATTTAGCAGAAAGCCAGTTACCAGATATCGTGATTTTAGACTGGATGATGCCGGTGATGTCAGGAAT
>JALRFL010000166.1 GCA_023259875.1 Alphaproteobacteria bacterium | reverse complement strand
GTTCCCGATGATATTTTGGCTAACCCCAAATCTCTTACAGGCAAATATCTATCAGGGGTTGAGGAAATTGCCATTCCGGCAAAGCGCAGAAAGCGCAACAAAAGCCGAATGATCAGCCTGAAAGGCGCGCGCGGCAACAATCTTAAGAATCTGGATGTTGATTTCCCCTTGGGTATCTTTACCTGCATCACCGGGGTATCAGGTGGCGGCAAATCCACATTGGTTCTGGAAACCTTATGGAAAACGATGGCGCGGCGTCTTCACAACGCGCGTGAGGTGCCTGCCCCGCTTGACCGCATTGAAGGTCTCCATCAAGTGGATAAAGTCGTAGATATTGACCAGTCCCCAATTGGACGAACACCGCGATCAAACCCGGCGACCTATACCGGGGCTTTTACCCCTATTCGGGAATGGTTTGCTGGGCTTCCGGAATCTCGGTCACGCGGTTACAACGCTGGGCGGTTCAGCTTTAATGTTAAAGGCGGGCGGTGCGAGGCTTGCCAAGGGGATGGTCTGATCAAAATTGAGATGCATTTCTTGCCTGATGTTTATGTCACATGCGAGAGCTGTAAGGGCAAACGCTATAACCGCGAGACCTTGGATATCACATGGCGCGAAAAATCTATTGCCGATGTGTTGGATATGACCATTGATGATGGCTTGGCTTTTTTTAAGGCTGTGCCGTCGGTCAGGGATAAACTGGCCACCATGCAACGGGTCGGGCTTGGGTATATCAAAATTGGTCAGCAAGCCACAACATTATCTGGCGGTGAGGCGCAACGCATTAAACTGTCTAAAGAATTGTCGCGTCGTGCAACGGGGCGAACCGTTTATATTCTGGATGAACCGACTACTGGGCTTCATTTTGAGGATATTCGCCGCCTGCTTGAGGTGTTGCAAGAATTGGTTGACGCTGGAAACACGGTCATCGTCATTGAACATAATCTGGATGTGGTGAAAACAGCAGATTGGATCATTGATATCGGCCCTGAAGGTGGTGATGGGGGCGGTGAAATTGTTGCCATCGGCACCCCTGAAGATATCATGAAGAACACCAAATCTATTACAGGGGAATATCTCAAGATACTTATGGATAGGCAGGCCGAAAGAGGACGCTATAAGCGCGCCATGACCGGATCATGATCAAAACCCAACCTATTCATATTATTGGTGGGGGCTTGGCCGGAAGTGAGGCGGCTTGGCAATTAGCCCATCAAGATGTTCCTGTGGTATTGCATGAAATGCGCCCTCATAGGCCAACCGAAGTGCATAAAACCGATCATCTGGCTGAATTGGTGTGTTCCAATTCTTTCCGCTCGGATGACCATAACGCTAATGCTGTTGGGGTTTTGCATCAGGAAATGCGGATGCTCAATTCCCTGATTATGGCCATGGCTGATCAACATTCAGTCCCTGCTGGGGGGGCATTGGCGGTTGATCGTGATGGTTTTGCCATGGCGGTTGAGAACGCCATTACCAGCCATCCTATGATCACCTTAGCGCGTGAAGAAATCGAAACCCTTGATGCTTTTGGTGATGCCCCCGTAATCGTCGCGACTGGGCCTTTAACGGCATCCCCCCTTGCAAGTGCCATTCGTGAAGCCACAGGTGAGGATGATTTGGCCTTTTTTGATGCGATTGCCCCGATTGTTTATCGCGACAGCATCAATATGGATAAAGCCTGGTTTCAATCGCGATACGATAAAGGCAGTGGCAAGGATTATATCAACTGTCCTCTCGAAAAAGAGGAATATGACAGTTTTATCGCAGAAATGTTGGATGCTGAAAAAATCAGTTTTCATGAATGGGAAGAAAACACCCCTTATTTTAATGGCTGTATGCCGATTGAGGTCATGGCAGAGCGCGGCCATGATACGCCGCGTTTTGGCCCTATGAAACCTGTCGGCCTGACCAATCCGGTCACGGGTAAGAGACCTTATGCAGTGATTCAATTGCGTCAGGATAATGCCCTTGGCACGCTTTATAATATTGTCGGCTTTCAAACAAAGATGAAATACGCAGATCAAGTTAGGGTTTTTCGCATGATCCCGGGATTAGAAGAGGCCGAATTTGCCCGGCTTGGCGGATTGCACCGCAACACTTTTATCCGTTCCCCAAAATTGTTAGATCATCACTTGCGATTAAAATCTCGACCTAATCTTCGTTTTGCTGGACAAATCACAGGGGTTGAAGGCTATGTGGAATCTGCGGCTATCGGATTAATGGCAGGGCGCATGATCGCGGCGGAATTCCATGATGAAGAATTCGCCCCTCCTCCGCCGGAAACTGCGCATGGCGCTTTGCTCAATCATATTACCGGCGGCGCAGAAAGCGACAGTTTTCAGCCAATGAATATCAATTTTGGCCTGTTTGCCCTGCCTCCAGAAGACCAGATGGTTCAGATCACGGCTAATGGCAAGAAACGAAAACTCAAAGGCGCAGACAGAAAATCTGTATTGGCACGACGCGCCCTTACCGCTATGGCCTCTTGGTCAGGTCAGAAAGCGTTTCATTAAATCCGGCGAAACAATACCGCCATCATCATCTGAAATGCCAGCATAGGATGTGCTTCGGGATAATTCAGCCTTGTGGGGTCAGACAAGAGCCATCGCATCACCCGAAACGGCAATGCGGTTTTGGTATCATGCGGGGGCAAGGGATGATCCGCATCATCAAATCCCATGAGAATATCAGTTGCGATATCGGCATCAGGCTTGGCGTTAAGCGTTTCTGCCAATAGCCCCCCGATCATCCTATGCCAAGGGGTTAAGACTTGACCGCCTGACGAACCGCCAGCGAGATCAGAAATCATTTGATCTAAACCTGTTACCAGCTCGGTCAGGTTTAACTTTCCCTCACTTTGATGGGCGATAAGGCGTTCGGCTAATGGCACGCCATGGGTGTTTTGGTCTTTGATCGCATCGCGCCACCACGCTAATCTGACCGCGGCGATCATGCCCTCATTCGAGCTGGCCGCACGCCGTCCCTCCATCCATAACAACAAAAGATCAGCAAAAACAAAACGGGTTTTGCGGTGAATAAAGCCTGTTACTAAGCCAAGGGCAGGAAACTCATGCCGCAAGCTTAGGGCACCGTTTTCAGCCATTGACCTTTTGCCTTTTGTGATCTGCAGATTTTGCTGCTGGCACGGCGAGAAACGCGACTTTACGTCCTTCTGAAAGCAGCAAGTTCCAAGTTCGGCACGCGGCGCTTGTTGGCAGGATCTCACCCTTTAGGCCAATTTCCATGAGCTTTCCGCGCAAATCATAATAAGGATGCGTCATGCTCTCCCCTACCCCAATCACCAGCAGATGGGGGTCTTCGGCAAGATCAGAAAACATATGCAAATCATCAGCTGATAATTCGGCATTGGCGTTAACGCTTGTGATGGCATAACCATACTCCTCAACGCCCAGAACGCTAATCGCGCCGATAAAACGAACATGATCAACGACAAATCCCTGTTGGTCATATTCGGTGATAATTGGGGTATCGGTGTGATGAATATCAGCCATTCCGTTCATGTTCCGGAAGCATATCATCATCATCACTTGGCCTGAGATCAAAGCGTGACAATAATGACGATGCCACATAAATGGATGAATATGTTCCGATGAGCACACCCCAAATCATAGCAAAGGCAAAACCGCTCAACACCGCGCCACCAAAGAAATAGATAGCCAGCAATGCAATAAGGGTTGTGACCGAAGTCATTAAGGTTCGGGACAGGGTCTGGCTTAGTGAGAAATTGATAATCTCAATATTTGACCATGATTTATATTTCCGCAAATTGTCGCGTATGCGATCAAAAATGACCACCGTATCGTTGATAGAATAACCAGCAATGGTCAGCAAAGCCGCAACGGTGGCCAGATTAAACTCAATCCCCGTCAGGGCAAATAAGCCAACAGTGGTGATCACATCATGAGCCAAGGCAAGGATGGCCGAGATAGCAAACGGCCATTCAAACCGAAACCAAATATAGATCATGATAGAGCCAAGTGCCGCGATAATGGCATAAAGTGCCTTTTGTTGTAACTCAGAGCCAACCACCGCGCCGACATATTCGGTGCGCCTGATTTCATAACTATCACTGATGGACTGTTGCACTTGTTTGATGGCTTCTTTGTTCACATCGGTTAGGCCATTACCAGCGTCTTCATCTTGAGACTGGATGCGAATTAAAACCTCGCTCTCACTCCCAAATTCTTGCAAACTGATATCCCCAAGATTCAAATCTCCAAGTGATTTTCTCAAGCCCTCAATATCTGCTGGCCCTGATAATGATTTTGCCTCCAGCACAAAACCGCCACGAAAATCAATGCCTGTATTAAGGCCAGCAACAACCCATAACAGCAAAGACCCAGCAACCAGAAAAACCGAAAAGATACCGGTTAGAAATTTCAATTTCAAAAACGAAATGGTCTTATCCGTTGGAAGCAGACGCAACATTGGCATGATCATACCTCCTGATAAAATAAGCGGCGCGGCTTAGTGATATTGATCCATAAGGCCAATAAAAGCCGAGTGATAAGAATAGCGGAAAACATGGATGAGATCACGCCAACCGAAATGGTCACAGAAAAGCCTTTGATAGGCCCTGATCCAATAAGAAAAAGACAAAGCGCGGCGGCTAAAGTCGTCAGATTGGCGTCAATAATTGTTCCCGTGGCCTGATTAAACCCTGTCTTAAACGCAGTGGCTAATTTGCGGCCTGCCGCCAATTCCTCTTTGATGCGCTCAAAGATGATAATATTAGCATCCACCGCCATGCCGATGGTCAGCACAATACCGGCAATGCCCGGCAAGGTTAGGGTTGCCCCAAGGATAGTTAACTGCCCAAACAGCAACAGCATATTGGCAAAAATCGCAATCACCGCCAAAACGCCAACAACGCCGTAATTGATAATCATAAAGATAGCAACGCCAATTAAGCCAATCATGGCGGCAATCTCACCGGCTTTGATCGAATCGCTTCCTAGGCCGGGGCCAATGGATCGTTCCTCTACCACTTCAAGCGGTGCAGGTAATGCCCCTGATCGCAACAGCAAAGACAAATCATTGGTCTCCTCAACAGAAAAATCACCTGATATCTGCCCATTGGCAAAGATTTGCGCGCGAATGACAGGAGCGGAAATCACCTGATCATCCAGAACAATGGCGAATTGCCGACCAATATTTTGCCCTGTCACCCTGCCAAAACGCTCTGCCCCTGTTGCGTTAAGCGTAAAAGATACCACAGGTTCATTGGTGTTACCGTCAAACCCCGGCCTTGCATCCTCTAGCATCTCACCGCTAACCATGACCCGTTTATTAAGCAGATAAAACACTTCCGGATCATCTCGAGATGGCAACAATTCTGATCCCGGCGGCACGCGGCCAGATGCCCGAACATCAACCGCAGAAGCGGATATATCAACCAATTGAAACCCTAATTTAGCCGTCCGTCCAAGCAACAATTTGACTTGTTCCGGATCATCAATTCCTGGCAATTGTAATAAGATACGATTATATCCTTGGCGTTGGATAATTGGCTCTTTCGTGCCGGTTTCATCCACTCTGGCGCGAACAATTTCAATCGCCTGACCTACGGTTAAAGTTGTCAGACGATCTCGCCCTGCCTCATCAAAACCAATGACAAAGCGATTATCCGTTGGCGTGATCACCATATCGCTGGTCACTAGTCCATTGAGAATATCACGCGCCTCAATGAAATGAATGGCCTCGCGCAATTCAAAACGAACCTCTGTTGTATCTGATTCCAGATTGCTAATCCCAATGCGTTTGTCACGCATTTCCACGCGGATTGTCTCGGCCAGACTGGATACGCGTTCTTCAATCACGGCGTCCATATCCACCTCAAGCAAGAGATATGATCCACCTTGAAGATCAAGGCCAAGGTTAATGCCAAAACGGCTATCGCTTTGGCGCGGCATGAGATTGCCGATGGCCAAAAATCCAAGCGCGGCCACCACCAAAATGCTGAGGCCATAATGCCATGAAGGAATGCGTATCATAAACAAATTATCCGATCTGAGGCTAACTTACTTTTTCGCCTTAGCGGATGGTGCTTGCTGTGCCTGTTGTTGGGCGTTACGGGTAATCACCTGACCGTCTTTATCGCGGCATTCTGTGATAAAATGACGAAGAACAGCAACCGTAACATCTTTGGCAATTTCCACATCAACGGTTTCGTTGCCGTCAACAGATTTGATAACTTTGCCTTTGATCCCACCAGAGGTGATAACGATATCACCCTTTTTCAAACTGTTGACTAAGGCCTGATGCTCTCTTGCGCGTTTTTGTTGTGGTCTGATTAACAGGAAATAGAAAACAACAAAAATTAGCAGAAATGGCAACAACGCACCAAAAACTCCACCCGCCGCGGCGGCATCCTGCGCATACGCTGGGGAAATGATCATGAAAAGCTCCACTTTATGAATAGCTGTATATGGTCAACAACATACAATGCCGAAGGTCAGAAAACAAACGCAAATCCATGTTTTTTTGTTCTATTGGAAAAAGGAATAAGCATTGACCAAAACGCTAGCTAGGCGATAGATATATGATCATGTCATCTGATCAAATGGATATCCTTACTGAAGTCCGCCGCATCGCCAATGCGCTTGAGCGCTTGTCTGCGTCATCTGATACGCCAATCATGGATCATGACCATCAGGCCTATGTTTGGAACACGAACCCAGATCGGTTTCACGCTGTCCCACGCGTTAATCACATCCCTTTGGCTTTGCTGAAGGGGATTGATCATCAAACCGACGCGCTTTATGCCAATACCAGCCGTTTTGCCCAAGGCCTGCCAGCCAATAACGCCTTATTATGGGGGGCACGCGGCACAGGCAAATCATCCTTGGTAAAAGCCGTTCATGCGGATATTGCTTCATTCTCGTCTTTGACTTTAGTTGAAATTCACCGCGAAGACCTTGAAAGCCTGCCACGCTTATTGTCCCATCTATCCGCCGAGCGTGACCGTCGCTTTATTGTGTTTTGTGATGATCTCGCCTTTGAAGGGGCTGAGACTTCATATAAGTCTCTCAAAGCGGTTCTTGAAGGCGGCATTGAGGGCAAACCCGAAGGGGTGATTTTTTATGCGACTTCAAATCGCCGCCATTTAATGTCTAGGGATATGATTGATAATGAACGTTCAACCGCCATCAATCCATCTGAAGCGGTTGAAGAAAAAGTCTCGCTTTCCGATCGGTTTGGATTGTGGCTAGGCTTTCATAGCATTGATCAAGAGACCTATCTTGCCATGATTGATGCTTACGCGGATGCGATTGGTCTTGCGGCGGCGGCTGATGCCCGCTCTGCCCTTCACCGCGATGCGCTGGAATGGTCAGTGACAAGAGGCAGTCGTTCAGGTCGGGTGGCATGGCAATTTATAACTGATATGGCCGGGGCTTCTGGAATAAAGGTTCAGTTGACCTAATCGCGATGCTTTCAGCGATGCTAAGACCTTAAGTAAGGGATTGGATCAACAGGCTTGCGCGATTGCCGTATCTGAAAATGCAACTGCGGACGGCTCACTTTACCGCTTTGCCCCATTAAGCCAATCACTCCGCCACGGGAAATGGCTTGACCTTCTTGTACTTTTATCTCACCAAGATGAGCATAAGCCGTAATCCAACCATTATCATGTTTAATGAGGATCATATTGCCAAAAGATTTCAATTCTCTGCCAACGAAAGCCACCGTGCCATCAGAGGCAGCATAGATAGGATCACCTAAATTGCCGGCAATATTAATACCGTCATTCTGAATGCCACTGCTGACCAGTCCAAAGCGATCTATGACCTGCCCTCTTGCTGGCCAAGAAAAGGCTAGACTGCCTGCAGGTGGGACAGTGGCCGTCGCTGTTGTTTGTGATGGCGCGGTTGAGGGCTGAGCCGGCAATTCAGAGCCCGGGATCACCTTGATGCTGCTGCTGGGTTCAATACCCGGAAAATCAAGCATGGAATAATCAAGAGCCTGTGGAATGACAATGGTCGTGCCAGGGATCAGCTGATAAGGTTCTTTTAATTGATTTAATCGGATCAATTCATGCCGAGTCACCGCATATCGGGCAGAAATTTTATCAATGGTATCATCAGGCTTAACCCGATGATTGCGCGGTTTTGGCAAAATTAATGTTGCCAGATGATCAAGGCTATAAGGGGGCGTCAGTTGATTGCCCAGAATGATCTTACGCGGTGTGACCCCATAACGGTTGGCAACGGTGTAAATTGTGTCCCCCGGCTGAACCTTAACAATGCCATCAGGTGGCACTTGTTCGGTATCAACACGATTAGGGGCGTTGATCACAGGTAAAGCCGCGCGTTCGCCGCCCATGGGCTGACAGGCTGATAACATCCCTAGCAAAAGTAAGGCGATCAGCAGATAAAAACCGGAATCTTTTGTCAATGATTTCAGCATTCAGTCTTTATCCTCAACCACATCTGACAACAACGGAACAAAACGAACATCTATCATATCCTTGACAACAGGTGCGCTTCTGTCTTCGTTCCATGTTACTTTTTTCAGCTTCTGGTGTCCACCGGGGCTATCCACCGGAACAATCATAATACCATCATCCTTTATTTGTGCCAGCAAGTGAAGCGGTATTTCCGATGCCCCACAAGTGACAATGACGCGGTCAAATGGCGCCGCCTCAGGCCAGCCAAACTGGCCATCCCCTAGGCGGCTTGTGATATTCATCAATTTTAGCATCTTAAAACGGCGTTCAGCCTCTACCAGCAATGGCCGAATGCGTTCAATGGTATAAACGCGGCGGCAAAGATGTGATAAGACAGACGCCTGATATCCGCTTCCCGTGCCAATCTCAAGCACCCTTTCCCGTCCGGTTAATTCTAGACTTGCGGTCATTAACGCGACAATAAATGGCTGGCTTATGGTTTGCCCATGGCTGATCGGTAAAGACACATTATCATAAGCGTGTTGATGCAAGGCGCTAGGGATGAAAGCCTCACGAGGGGTTTTTTCAATGGCGGCAAGGGTTGAAGTGTCACGCATACCCATGCCGCGTAAGGTCATGATCAGACCGGCTCTGGCGGCAAATAGCCAATCTTTGTTATTCTGCCCGTTCATCGAAGAATTGATTGAGATCATTCAGGGTATCTTGATGTGTCATATTCAAGGCCAGTGGCGTTACGGTGATATAATCATTCATCACGCCATAGTAATCATCATTTTGTGTCACTTGTCTGCGCTGTCTTAATAAACCGATCCGAAACGCGTTTTCTGCCTCTGATGGCACAATTTCATCAGAGGCTTTATGACGCCCCACTTGAAAGGCTTGGATGCCTTTAGGGGTTGTGGTGGGAAAGTTGATATTCATGATGATATCGTCTTGCCAACCCATTTTGATTAGATTTTGCAACAAAGGTGCGGCTTCCTTTTGGGTGATTTCATACGCATCCAAAGGATCAACAGGCATATTTTGCCGATTGATTTTCTGGGATAAAGCAACCGAGGGAATACCATGAAAAGAGGCTTCCCATGCCGCCCCTATCGTGCCTGAACAGGTGATATCATCCGCGATATTCATCCCCAAATTCACGCCGCTCAAGACCAGATCCGGTCTGTCTTTGGCCATAAAATGATTAAGAGCAAGCACCATGCAATCCGCAGGCGTGCCATCACAGGAATAGCGCTTATCATCATGACGCGTGACATTCAGATCACGGGTCAAAGTCAAAGCGCGTCCATAGCCAGAACAATTGCCGTCAGGGGCAAATACCCATACCTCATCCGCGAGTGTGTGGGCAATCGCCTCTAGCACTTTTAATCCGGCGGCATGGATACCATCATCATTAGTGATCAATATTCGCCCAACACGGCCTTGGCTTTGCGGTTTCATGCGCCTGTTCTTTCAATGGTTTTCATTCCACCCATATAAGGGTGCAAGACATCAGGCAAAGCGATGCTTCCGTCTTCTTGTTGTCCATTTTCCATAATCGCAATCATCGTCCGGCCAACCGCAAGACCTGATCCGTTAAGGGTATGGACAAACTCATTGCTTTTGCTGGCCTCGTTCTTGTATCGGGCCCGCATCCGGCGCGCTTGAAAATCACCGCAATTTGAACAGGATGAAATCTCGCGATACATCCCTTTTCCTTCGTCTTGCCCCGGCAACCATACCTCAATGTCATAAGTGGTACGGGCAGAAAACCCGGTATCACCAGAACACAGTTTCATCACCCGATAAGGCAATTCCAAGCGTTTCAGAATAGCCTCTGCGCAGGAAGTCATGCGTTCCAATTCTTCATCCGAATGATCAGGATGACTGATGGAAACTAGCTCAACTTTGCTAAACTGATGCTGGCGGATCATGCCGCGTGTATCACGCCCTGCCGCCCCTGCCTCTGCCCGAAAGCATGGGGTGTAAGCGGTAAATCGTAACGGCAGACTGGATTCATCCAAAATCTCTCCTGCCACAAGATTGGTAAGCGGCACTTCTGCGGTTGGAATAAGCCAGCGATCATCGGTGGTATGAAATAAATCTTCGGCAAACTTAGGCAACTGGCCTGTGCCTGCCATAGTTTCCCCCCGTACCAAAAATGGCGGCTGGTGTTCAATATAACCAAACTCGGAGGTGTGGGTGTCCAGCATAAAGGCGGCAATCGCCCGTTCTAGCCTTGCCAATGCGCCGCGCAAAACAACAAAACGCGAGCCAGATAGCTTTGCCCCTAAGGCAAAATCCATCATATCTAACCCTTCACCAAGCGCGACATGATCTTTGGCAGGAAAACTAGGCCGTGCAGGTTCACCCACACTTCGGATCAGCAAATTGTCGTCTTCGTCACTGCCATCAGGCACCTGATCATCAAGAATATTGGGATATTCCATCAGCATCGCATCAAGCTGAACCGCAAGCGCCCGGTCTTGTTCTTCCATTTCAGCAAGGCTGGATTTCAACTCTGCCACCTCATCAATCAATTGAGAGGCATCACCACCAGAAGATTTGATCTTACCCACATCTTTTGAAAGCGCATTTCGCTTTTGCTGTTTTTCCTGCATGGCGGTTTGAATCTGCCGGCGGTTTTCATCAACAGCCAGAATATCTTTGGCGGCTGGATCAATGCGGCGGCGAGCTAGCGCTTGGTCAAAGGCATCAGGGTTATTTCGGATAAACCGAATATCATGCATGAGAAATCGTCCTTCAATTTTGGGGGTTAGACGCCATAAGGCAAAGTCGGTGCTTTCTGCAAAGGCGGTTAAGCATCACCCCTCATCGTCTTCATCATCGTCTTTGCGGCGTACGGTTAGCACAATGCCAATAATTGAAATTTCATAAAGTAAGATCACAGGAACAGCCAGCATGACCTGTGTGATGACATCTGGCGGTGTCAACAAAGCCGCGGCGATAAAGGCAAAAACAATAGCGTAGCGGCGTTTGTTTCTAAGGCCTTGAGCTGTGACCATACCAACCTTTGCCATCAGCATTAACACCACAGGCAATTCAAAGGCAACGCCAAAGGCAAAAATCAAACGCATCACCAGATTAAGATATTCACTGATGCGCGGCTCAACCTCGGTTGGCAGGCTGGTCTCCGTGCCGGTGAACTGATAGCTCAAAAAGAAATTCCACGCTGGCGGTATGACCAGATAATACACCAATGCCCCGCCCATCACGAAAAGAATTGGCGTTGCAATTAAGAACGGCAAAAATGCTTGTTTTTCATTCTTGTAAAGCCCCGGGGCAATAAACCGCCAGATTTGCAGCAAGATAAAAGGAAAGGACACAAAAAGAGAAGTAAAGAAAGCGACCTTGATCTGGGTGAAAAACCCTTCATGCAACGCCGTAAAAATCATCCGACCCTCTAATTGATTGGCAGCAAACCAATTGGCAAGAGGTTGTTGCAAAAACAACTGCACTTGCGTTGCCAGCGTATTGCTAGCAGACCCATAAGGGATCATACAGATGATAAACAGCAAAAGAAAAAGACCAATAGAAATGGCGAGACGATTTCGCAGTTCTGTCAAATGATCAAGCAGGGACATGGCGCCCTGCTCGTCTGGTTCCTCTGAAATGGTGTTATCTTTTTCGCTCATGATCGGTAATTACGCTGACCTAGATTTAAGATGAAGAAGGGGTTTTCGATTTTGCCGAAGCTGGTTTCGTAGACGCTTTTGGGGCAGGAGGTTTTTTAGCGTTAGTATTTTTTTCGGCAGGTTTTTTCTCGCTGGCTGATGCTGAGGACGCGGAAGCCGTTTGTGTTTCAGCCTTAAGTTGTGATGCCGTGTCTTTGATGTTATCCACCGTCTCGGTGATTTCCGCCGCTTTCCCTGCCTCTTCCATATTTTTGCGAATATCCGCCATGGGTTCTTTGGTTTGTTCAATTAAACCCGTTTTGGTATCGGCGATCGCCTTTTTGACTTCTTTGAACTCTTCCTGATCTGCCACTTCCATCAAGGATGAGCGAAAGTCATTAGCCATCCCCCGGATCTTGCCCATGTAAGTGGTAAAGGTTTTAAGAGCACGCGGCAAATCCTTGGGGCCCACAACGAGCACCAAGACAAATGCCACTAACATTAACTCTTGCCAGCCAAAATCAAACATGAATGATCCCTAGAGAATGCAACACAATATGACGATCATCTGTGATTAAGCAGATGTCTTTTTGCGCTTGGCTGTCTTGCGTGGGACTGATTTGCTAGCAGTTGATTTCTTTTTAGAAGTGGCCTTAGAACGGGTTGTGCTGGCTTTTTTAGTTGAAGCCGCCCGTGTCTTTCTCGCAGGACGAGCAGGCTTTTCTTCTGCGATCATCTCTGCTTCGTCATCTTCTTCTACTTCGTCATCGCCTTTTACCCCAGTTTTGAAGTTCCGAAGGCCTTTGCCAAAGTCACCCATCAGGCTAGAAATCTTGCCGCGACCACCAAATAACAACAAAACAATCGCCAAAACAATTAGCCATTGCCAAATTCCAAAAGCTCCACCAAACATGATTTCCTCTCAATCAATTATGGTTAATATAAACTCGGTTTATCATATCCCTATAGCGGATACTACTGCAATCCCACTTTTAGGTCAGGAAATTTGTGGAAATACGAAAACTTGGCTTTCGTCTAGTCGTATCGAAACCTCGGTGCCTTCTTCAAACCATTTTATTCCCGGCATTCGGGCATGAAGATGAAGCGGACCAGTTTTATGCCAATCCACCTCTAGGTGGACGATACTATACCGCCCTAGCATGATAGTTTCCACCACGACCGCATCGGCGGTTTCGCCGCGCACATCAACGAGCAGCCCATCATTACGAATAATCATTGTGGTTTTGGTGCCATCTGCGATAGCGTCAACAGGATATGGCCCAAACGGGGTTTCAACACAGCCCTTATGAACAACCGAATGGATTTTGTTTACCTCACCAAAAAACTCTGCCACAAAAGCGCTTTCGGGGCGACAGAACACATCCACAGGCGCGCCAGATTGTACCACTGTTCCGCTTTCCATCACCATCAATTGATCAGCCATAAACATGGCTTCTTCACTGTCATGCGTGACCAGAATGACCGCCGTTCCAATTTCATGCAGAACATGAAGCATATCGTCACGAATACGCTCTTTTAAGCGGCTATCCAATCCGCTAAACGGTTCATCCAATAGGATCAGGCCGGGATTTGGGGCTAAGGCACGGGCTAATGCAACCCTTTGTTGTTGCCCCCCTGATAGCTGATGCGGCATGGCATCATATTGATCCAGCAAATGTGATTTTTCTAACGCATCAATAGCGCGATCATGCTTTTCTTGTGCTGACAAATGCTGACTGCGCTTTGCGTTAAGGGCAAAAAGAACATTATCCAAAATGGTCATATGGGGAAACAGGGCATAATCTTGAAAGACCAAACCAATGCCGCGATCCTCTGGTCTGACGCTGCTTTTAGCATCAGCCACTTTTCGCCCTTCAAGCCATATTTCGCCTGCCGCAGGCTTCTCAAGGCCAGCCGCCAGACGCAAGATGGTGGATTTACCGCATCCTGACGGGCCTAATAAGGCGACCAGCTGATGGCTTTTTACGCTAAAGTTAATATCGTGAACTGATGGCGTTGCCCCATAACGGTGAGAAACGTTTTTGAACTCAATCATTCTTCGTCCTCATCTTCCGTGGGGAAATCTTGGTCTTCTTCCCAATCGTTTTCCATCTCGTCGGTCATCATATCATCAAGCATCAACTGATCTTCATCTGCGTCATCATCATCACTGTCATCATCAGAACGCAACACATCGGAAATCGTTTGTCCTTGGCGCAACAGACCGGTTTTCTTTAGCTCTTCCAGACCCGGCAAATCATGAATATCGGTTAGTCCAAAATGATCAAGGAAACCATGGCTTGTGCCCCAAGTCACTGGTCTGCCCGGTGTCCGGCGTCTACCTTTTGGTCTGATCCAACCCATTTCCAGCAAGATATCCATGGTGCCCCTAGAAATGGAAACACCGCGAATTTCTTCAATCTCGGCACGGGTTACAGGTTGGTGATAGGCGATAATGGCCAAGGTTTCCAACGCCGCGCGCGATAAGGGTTTTTCGCTTTCTCTAATGCTGCGCAGATGGTCTGCCACATCTTCGGTAGTCCGAATGGCCCAACGATCATCAATTCGGCATAAATCAAGGCCACTTTCTGGCCCATAGCGCGAATGCAACGCCGCCATCACCGCATCATAAGTGGCGTCATCCGGCATATGTTGCCGAATAACCCTATCGGTTACCGGTTCAGCAGAGGCAAAGATCAAGGCCTCAATAATACGGCTGTAATGTGTGATATCGTCTGCGTTCATTAACTTTTTTGTTCCGTTGCCGCCAAATAAATAGGGCCAAAATGGTTGTCTTGCCGCAATCGCGCCTGTCCGTCACGCACCATTTCCAGAGATGCTGTGAAATGAGATGCCAAAGCAGACCGCCGATCTAGTGTTGTTTTAAGGTTTGGCGGCAAAAAGGACAACAGATTGTTCCAGCCTTTTGCATATTTAATCAAATCCCCAAGCCGCGCCACCGCCTCTTCCACGCTATACAGATGCGAAGCAGATATGGTCAGGGTGCTGGCTTCTTCGCGATTAGCAATCTGGCCATATGCCTGAAGCAAGTCAAATAAGGTTGCGGTATGCGAGACGACAGAAACCGGATCAAAGCGTTCTGGCCTAGCCCCACAAAACCGCTTGATGCCCAGACGCGGCAGTGCCATCAGCTCTTGGCTGGCTTTGCGCATGGCTTCAAGGCGAAGCAGTTGCCTTTTTAAGGCCTCCGCCATATCCAGCGCTTCCATCTGTTCTTCTGGTTCAGGATCAGGCAAAAGCAAACGAGATTTCAAATATGCTAACCACGCCGCCATCACCAAATAATCTGCCGCGATATCAATATCCAAATCACGCGCGGAGTTTATATAAGCCAAATATTGTTCTGCCAGAGGCAGAATAGCAATTTGAGCCAGATCAATTTTTTGATCACGCGCCAGATCAAGCAACAGATCAATAGGGCCTTCATACCCATCCAGCACCAAAAACAAGGACAACTGCCCGGACTGTCGAGCTTCTCTTGCGCTGAGCTGTTCTTCAAAGGCGTCGTTCATAAACGCTATCCTAATCTATTTTCCGCAAGATACAGTCCTGACCGGCAGATTTCAGAGTTTTGCAAAGATTGCTGGCATCTCCTCGCGGCATGGGGTCGGTGACCACGCGCCAGAATATGCCTTGTTCCGCCGCATCGTGAAGGGTGATGCCGACACTGCTCTGCCCTAGGCGCGACCGATGCTTTTCCATAAGCAATGCGGCGACTTGCATGGCTTTTTGTTCATTCTTAAAAGCGGCTAATTGCACCCGATAAAGCGGTGTTCCTGTGGTTGAGCGCACGCGGTTCAAACTTGGTTTAGGTAATGGCACACCTGCATTTTCGGCAGTTTCGGTTGGCGCAGAATTATCTGGTGAGGCGATTTCGCTTTCCTCAACCGCGTCTGCTTGCGGCGTAATGGCTGGTTCGTCCTTGCTTTGGGGGGCGGCGGTATCCTCTTGATCCGTTTCGGCTATAACCGCCTCTGCTGTCGCCTCTTTAACCTCTGCCTCTTCAACTTCATCAGAAACCGCGGCTTCGGCATTTCGCTCTGCCTCTGTTTGATTGTCACTGGCGGCGTCACTAACATGATCCATCTGATCCACAGACAATGTCGCCTCGGCGCTTGAAAGATCGGTATCTTGATTTTCGACTAAAGGATCAGCCTGGATTGTCACATCAATCGGCGGCAATTCCGGTGCTGGGTCTGGTGGGGATAGCACCTCACCCCCCAAGAGAATATCCCCCGGATTATCAAGGGTGTTTAGCAAAGAGCTTTCGGTGTTGTTTATCACCTCACCCCCCGGATTGACCGGCTGGACTTTATAAGGTTTATCATCCGCTTTGATAATAGCGACTTCGACCAATTGGGCTGGTGTTGTGATCCAGATATAACCAATTCCAACAACTAGAAAAAGGACAACCGCACCTGTCAGCATCAATATGATTCGCATGATTGGCCCTCAACTCCATCAAATGATGGCTACATTTCCTCAATCGCATCGACACCTAGAATAGCAAGTCCATTGCGGATCACAACCGCCGTGGCTTGAACCAACTGACATCTAGCCGCACTGATCATCTTATCGTCAACTATAAAACGAAGGCTAGCCTCATCTCTGCCTCTGTTCCACAGACCATGAAACGCGGCGGCTAAATCCATCAGATAAAACGCAATTCGGTGTGGCTCAAAACTTTGGGCGGCGGCTTCAATCTGTCTTGGAAAGCTGGCTAGCAGTTTGATTAACGCCATTTCATGATCATCGGTCAGGCAAGACAAATCGGCTGTGGCGGTAATGATATCCTTTGCCTCATCTTGGCGTAACACGGAACACGCCCTTGCGTGAGCATATTGCACATAGAAAACAGGGTTTTCACGAGTTTGCTTTGTCACCTCAGCATAATCAAAATCCATGGCCTGATCAGCGCGGCGCGTAAGCATAATAAACCGCAGAATATCACGGCCAACCGCATCCAGCACATCTGATAAAGTTACGAAAGTCCCTGCCCGTTTAGACATTTTGACTTGTTGGCCTTTATCCATCAGCTTGACCAGTTGAACGAGCTGAACATTCAAACTGTCTTTGTTTCCGGTAAAGGCCGAAACCGCAGACTTCATGCGTTTCACATAACCGCCGTGATCTGCGCCCCAAATATCAATGAGAGTTTTTGATCCTCTATCGAGTTTATCGAGATGATACGCAATATCCGAGGCAAAATAGGTCCAAGTACCATCAGATTTCATCACTGCCCGATCAACATCATCACCAAAATCGGTTGACCGGAACAGCATTTGTTCACGCGGCTCCCAGTCTTCGGCATTTCCTGCCTTCGGCTTTTCCAATACCCCTTGATAGATTAAGCTCTTATCTTTGAGTTTCTGGATGGTGGCATCGACCGTTCCGCTTTCCACCAAGGCGCGTTCAGATGAAAACCGATCCATATGAATATTAAGCCGCTCAAGATCGGATTTGATCGAGCTCATCATCTCTTGGATAGCAAAATCCCGAACTAGCGGAAGCCACGCGCCCTCATCCATGGCGAGCAATTTATCACCATGAAGATCAGCAAGCTTTTGCCCTGTATCAATCAGATATTCGCCGGGGTATTGCCCCTCACCCACCTTGGCCATGTCATCACCAAGCGCTTGCTGGTATCGGGTGAAGACCGATCTTGCCAAGACATCCACCTGTGCGCCAGCATCATTGATATAGTATTCTCTCGTGACCGCGTATCCACATTTTTCCAAGAGATTTGCCAGGCTGTCACCGACAATGGCACCGCGAGCATGGGCGGCATGAAGGGGTCCGGTGGGATTAGCAGACACATATTCCACATTAATCGCCTCACCTTGCCCATGGGTGCTGTTGCCCCAATCCTTACCCATGGTCAGAATATCATGAATACGATCTTGCCACATTTGGCTGGCAAGGGTCATATTGATAAAACTTGGCGCCATGTCCCCTTCCTCGACGGCCTGACAACACAATGGTCAATTCACTGCACAACAATGGTGCGACGTTTGTGACAACGCGATCCGCAATGTTCAACGTCGTTGCTGGCGATTATGTCCAAGTCATGTGGGCTGTGGACAGCACATCTGGCAGCTTAGACGCATCACCAGCCACTGCATTTAGCCCAGCGGCCCCCGCATCAACTGTACACATAACGAGGGTCCATGCCTAAAGATATGTTACTCTCAGATGAACTTGAACGTTGCCGCCCATGGATTGCAAGCGCCATTCACCCGTCGCGATTTTCGGCAGGTAGAGTGCCTTTTGTTCTTCTGAGCCGTGTCGCAGCAGCGTACCCATGTTGTACATCTGACCGTGGCACGCGCCTGCGTTGCCGCCCGAGCGATTGATTTCCTCCATGATGACGGAGGCCTCAGCCAACCCGAGGCCTGATCCGCCGTACTCAGCGGGGATCATGGCTGCCAGCCAGCCCGCTTGGGTCAGGGCATCAACGAAGGCTTCTGGATAGCCGCGTTTGGCGTCGATCTCGCGGTGGTAGCTGTCTGGAAATTCAGCACACAGGCTGCGCACGGCATCGCGGATATCTTGGTATTGGTCGGGTTTGGTTTTAATCATGCTGCGTTGTTTTCGAGTGTCACAGTTCCGGTCATGGTGAGGTAACCGTCGTGGTCGTTGGCCCACACGTCGATGGTGCGGCCATCTGCTTGCGGACGCGCATTGACGCGGAAAGGGTTGAGATCAAATGTTGGCCTGACGGCCTTGAATTGGAAAGCGCTGATCCATTGCGTGGGCGCATGGCGCCTGACCAGATCGACCAGTAACGTTGCAATCAGCGGGCCATGCACGATGAGGCCCGGGTAACCCTCCGCTTCCGTGACGTAGCGCCGATCGTAGTGAATGCGGTGCCGTCATGTCGGCGATACTGCCATAGATGATCTAGAATGCAATCACCAATCTGCCAGATGGCAAGACCAGTTGATTTTGTTGGTTAG
>JALRFL010000144.1 GCA_023259875.1 Alphaproteobacteria bacterium | reverse complement strand
GGTAACCGTGATGTGATCAATGTTGATCATATGCGCGCCATGAAAGATCGCGCCATTGTTTGTAACATTGGCCATTTTGATAATGAGATTCAGGTCAACGCGCTTAGCAACATGGTGTGGAATGAAGTTAAGCCGCAAGTGGATGAAATCACCTTTCCTGACGGCAAAAAGATGATCCTCTTGGCCAAAGGGCGGCTGGTCAATCTAGGCTGTGCAACGGGGCATCCGTCTTTTGTCATGTCGGCATCTTTCACCAATCAGGTTCTGGCGCAGATGGAATTATGGGGTAACGCTAAGGCCTATGAAAATAAGGTTTATACCTTGCCAAGGCATCTTGATGAAAAAGTTGCCATGCTGCATCTGGAAAAGGTTGGCGCTAAGCTTACCAAACTTGATAAAAATCAAGCCAGCTATATTGGCGTGGATCAAGCCGGCCCATTCAAATCTGAACAGTATCGTTATTAAGCTATGCCAGACTTGGCCGTATCGTTCTCTTGGCCATATGGCGCGTTAGGGATCATGCGTTAGCATCATGTCATGTTTTGATGTCAAACTGGCTGAACTTGAACTAGCTGGTATCGACGCCACCCAAGCGCTTGGCGCTAGCCTTGAACAGCATCTGAAAACAGGTGATGTGATCGGCCTAGAAGGTGAGATGGGGGCAGGTAAATCGGTTTTGGCAAGGGGCATGATAAGGGCCGGTGCAAAACGCGCCGGGGTGACCCTTGATGATATTCCCAGCCCTACCTTTACCTTGATTCAGTATTACCCTCGTCCTGCCGAAAGCCATGGATCCGCATCAGAAAGTTTGATTTGGCATGTGGATTTATGGCGGCTTGAACAACCCCAAGAGGCGTTTGATATCGGTCTTGACGAAGGCATGGCCAACGCGGTGTGTGTGATAGAATGGATGAGTAAGTTAGGCTCGGCGAAGCCCAAAAACGCATTGCAAATCACCCTAACGCAAGGCCGTGATGCGGATACCAGACAGGCAAGCTTTCATGCTGCCGCCACTTATCAAGACTATTGGCGCACGGTTCTTGGCGCGGCAGGGATCATCTGACCCCTCGCTCTAAGATTGCCTGAGGTGGGGCCCGTTCAGGGGCAGATCATGCTTAAGTCTAACTAGGCTTTTGGGTCACTCTGGGTTATAATCTGGATATGGCAAATCCTGACGCATCTCGTGTCCATTACATTCCGGCAGGGGCCTGTTTTGCCGATGATTTGGTGGCCGGAATTATGACCAAGGTTGATGACCCTGCTTGCATGGCATCAGCAACAATTCTTCTCCCTAATCGCCGATTGACGCAAGCGGTTCGGCTGGCTTTTTTGCGCCATTCTGCTGGCAAGCCTCAGATTTTGCCACGGCTCTTGGCCATTGGTGATATTGACGCTGATGACGCGGATTTGGTGGTCGCAGGATGGGACGCTGGTGATTTGCCGCCAGTGATTGATCCCCTTGAACGCCAGTTTTTGCTTGCCAGATTGGTGCATCTCTTTCGTCGTCAAAACGCTGAAAAGGACATTAGTCAAACCGAGGCTTTTGGACTTGCGCGCGCATTGGGGGAGTTTCTGGATCAGATGCAAACCAATAGGGTGGATTTCAAAGGTCTCTCGGATTTGGTGACAAGTGAACTGGCAGATCATTGGCAAAATATTCTGGCGTTCTTGAAAATTCTGACGGAAAACTGGCCTGATGTCCTTAATGAGCGAGGAAAAACCGATCAGGGGATTTGGCGTGATGCGGCCATCCGCGCTAGGGCTAAGGCATGGCAGGAAACCCCACCGCAAGGGTTAGTCATTATTGCAGGGTCAACAGGTTCAGTACCAGCCACGCAGGCGCTGATGCAAACGGTGCTTACTCTGCCTCAAGGCTATCTGGTTTTGCCCGGACTAGATATGGGCATGGAAAATGAAGAATGGGATGAGCTAACCACAAGCAAAGATCAGACAGTGGCCACGCATCCCCAGTTTCAAATGGCGCGCTTGCTTGACGCTATAAGCGTTACGCGTGAACAGGTGACACCATGGCCTTCGCCGCATCTTGATGCGTCTGATCCGACTAGCCGCCTACGGCTCCTACGAGAGGTCATGCGCCTATCTAGCCAGACCCAGAAATGGTATGGCCTTCGCGCTCATCCTCTGCCAGATCAGGCGGTGTCAGGGATGGAAATGGTGACCTGCCGTGATCGCCGCGAAGAAGCAAGAGTCATAGCCCTAGCCATGCGAGAGACGCTAGAGACCCCAGACCGCACCGCCACCCTGATCACCGCAGATCAAGCTCTTGGTCAGATGGTGTCGATGGAATTGTCACGCTGGGGAATTGCTGTTCCGTCAAGTGCCGGAATGGTGCTGGCGCAAACCAAAGCGGCACAATTTCTTCGTCTTTTGGCAGAGGCATGGGCAGATGATTTTAGCCCACGCCGTTTGCTGGCCTTGACCCAGCATCCTTATTGTTGTGGCGGCATGGAAAGGGCGCAATTCCGTGATCATATGCGGCAGATAGAAAGACGGGTTATCCGGCGGCGCGAAGATGGGTATCAAGGTGGGGGATTATATCGGCTTGAGGAAAAGGCGGCGTTGATCTCGCCCGAACTGGCAAAATTTGTCAAAGAACGGTTAATCACTCCGTGTCAGTCGCTTTTGCCACTGCGTGAGGGTGAGTATGATTTGGCGCGGATTGCCAACGCCCATGCCGAAGCAGCAGAGGCACTTAGCCATGACGGGGTTACCCCTAATCAAGTTTGGCAAGGGCGTGATGGTCATAGGTTGGCAGGATTGTTTGATGGAATCGCTCGCTACGGCGACGCGGCAGTTGTTGATGCGTCAAGCTATGCCACATTGATAGAAGAGTTCATGGCAAGCGTCACCATTTATCCCGAAGATGACTTGCATCCAAGGCTCTCCATCATGGGTCTGGTTGAGGCAAGGATGCAGGCCAGTGACCTGATGATCCTAGGCGGTATGAATGAAGGCACAACCCCCCAACACCCCGAAGCCGACCCTTGGATGAGCCGAAAGATGCGTGGGGCTATTGGCCTGCCAACCCCATTTTGGCGCGCAGGCATGGCAGCGCATGATGTGATGATGACGATGGCATCGCCAAAGGTGATGTTAACACGCTCAAGCCAAGATAATGGCACCCCAACCGAACCCTCACGCTGGTGGCGGCGGCTTGTTGCGGTATTAACCGCAAGTCAGCTCAAGCCGCCAAGAGAACAGAGGCTAGTCGATTGGGATCGCCAGCGGCATCGTCTGAAAGGGCCAATTTCCCCTGCTTTACGGCCTGCGCCAGTGATCAGCCTTGAAGAACGCCGCCGCCATATGATGTCCTTTTCAGCAACCCAACTTGAGGTGCTGATGCGTGACCCTTATGCGATATATGCCCGGCGTGTGTTAGGGTTAAGGGCGATTGATCCCGTTCTTACCGTCCCTGACCCTGCGCTTAAAGGTACGCTTTATCACCGTGCTATTCATGGTTTTATGTCACAACATGGCCGTGGAGATTTGCCAGATGATGCCTTGAATCTTTTGCTGGCTGAAGGAGATAAGCAATTGTCTGCGCTTGATCGGACGCCGTGGATTAAGCTGTTTTGGCAATTGCGGTTTAAGCGTATCGCAGCGTGGTTGATCGCTGATGAGACCCTAGACCGGCCGAACAGAGAGGCCAGTTTTTCAGAAGAGCGCGGCACCGCTAAAATTCCCATTAACAGCCATGAGATGACTATCACAGCCGAAGCAGACCGCATTGATCTGATGCAGAGTGGCGCGATGCGCATCATTGATTATAAAACGGGAAAAGTGCCAAGCCAAAGCCAAGTTAACACCGCCATCAACTGTCAGCTGATTGTTGAGGCGATGATTGCCAAAGCAAAGGGGTTTGAGCATATCAGTACCATCCCTGATGAAATCACTTTGGCTTATTGGAAACTTGCAGGCACAGCCAACACGCCGGGCAAGAAAGAACCAAGGCCGGGTCAAAATTTCACCATAGAGGACATCATTGCCTTGGTGGAAAACCGGCTGGCTGAGGTGATGCAACCCGACACGCCGTTTTTGTCGGAAACGGTTACCCACGACAATCTCAAATACAGTGATTATCGCCATCTGGCTCGGGTCAAAGAATGGGCGATTATTAGTGAGGATACGGCTGATGACCACGAAGAGTGAGATTATTGCCCGTGCTACCGCGGCACAGCATCAGGCGGCGTCCCCTGATCGTTCCATTTGGGTGTCGGCCAATGCGGGCACAGGCAAAACCCGTGTCTTGACATGGCGTGTCTTGCGCCTGTTGGTCGATGGTGCTGACCCTGCGGAGATTTTAGCGATTACCTATACACGAGGCGCCGCCACAGAGATGCGAAACCGCATTTATGACAGCATCACAACATGGCCCTATATTGAGAAAACAGAACTCATTGATCAGCTTAAAGCCATTGGGATCACCAGCCCAAGCGAAAAACAGATAACAAGGGCGCGAAACCTGTTTGCCCAACTTTTGGACGCCACCTCGTTTCTGCGAATTGAGACTATCCATGCGTTTTGCCAATCGGTGTTAAGACGCTTCCCTCGTGAGGCGGAGGTTAATCCTTATTTTCGTGTGATAGAAGAAGACCAGTCCTTAAAGCTCAAAGAAGAGGCTTTGATCACAACCTTGCACCAATCCATGGATAAAATTACTGATGCGCTGGAACGGTTAGCTTTGGTGCGTGATGTTGATGATATCATTAAACTGATGCGTAGCATGGCGGCTTATCCAGCGTTGTTAGAAAAAGCCAATCATGATCCTGTCGCGGTAAAGACCGCGATTTTTGATCTGATGTTATGTGGGGATTATGCCAGTGATCCTAAAGAGGTGCTTGGGATTATAAATCAACTGGCCTCACCTGATGCGAAACTAAAAGCAAAGTTAGAGACGATTATCGCAGCGTTAGCGGATCATGGCAGCGACAAGGAAAAGCAAAAAGTCAGGCAATTATCGGCGTGGCTGGACGCAGAGCTTACCGTCAGAAAAGATCAACTCAACATCTATCTTAGTGTCTTTTTGACAGGCAAAGGGGAACTGCTGAAAAATCTGGCTACCAAAGCAGTCATAAAGGCTGTGCCAGGCATCACAGATATGATGGCAGAAGTAGGTGAGATGCTGATCAGCGCGCTTGAGCTGATCCACGCCATTGATACCGCGCAGAACAGCTTTGATTTGATCCAACTGGCACGGGTAGAACATGATCATTACAACAGCATTAAACGCCTTCGCGGTGTCATGGATTATGATGATCTTATCAATGCCACCGGCCGGCTTTTGACCAAGGCCAGTGCCGCATGGGTGCGCTATAAGCTGGATCAGGGAATTCGCTATATCATGATTGATGAAGCACAAGATACCAGCCCAAGGCAATGGGATATTTTTGATCAGCTGTTTGAAGATCAACTCAACGATCAGCAAGATGATGACGACGGGGATCAACCGAGGCGCAGTGTTTTTTCGGTCGGCGATTACAAGCAATCTATTTACAGTTTTCAAGGGGCAAGGCCAGACCTCTTTCATGCTAAGGCAGAACGCATAGAAGCAGACAGCAAAACCTATCATCGCCCCTTTGCACAGATTGCGTTGGATACCTCTTTCCGGACGGTGCCACCCATTTTGAAAATTGTCGATCATGTCACAGGGGCAGAAGGGACACTTGGGCCAATTTCAGGAATGAAAGGCCATCGGGAAAATCCGGCCATGCGCCATATCAGCAGTCGTGAGCAAGAGGCCGGATGGATAACGCTTGATACCTTAACCAGCACAGAACATGACGCAGATATTTTTGATGAACACGCACGGCGGATAACCGGGGTCATTAAAGATATGATTGGCAAGGTCGCTATCGCTGATCCCGACAATCCCGGGCAGACACGCTTTGCCCATGCGGGGGATATTCTGGTGCTTCTGCGAAAACGTGATGGGCTATACGAAGCCTTATATCGTCAATTACAGATTGAGCAGATTCCCATAGCAGGCGCTGACCGCATAAAGCTAAAAGAGGATATCGCCTGTCTGGATTTGCTGGCATTAGGTGAGGTGATGCTTCTGCCAGAAGATGACCTGACCTTGGCGGCAGTCTTGAAATCCCCGTTATTTGGACTTAGCGAAGATCAGCTTTATTATCTTGCTCGTGATCGTCAGAAAGGCGAAAGCCTTTTTTCTCGTCTGCGGACAAATCCCCAGCAAGATGATGATATCAGCGCGGCGTATGAAAAGCTGTTGGATTATATGGGCGCATCGGCGCGCACCACCGCCCATGGGTTTTATAGTGAGATTTTGAACACTGAGACGCGCTTAGCCTTTATTAAGCGGCAAGGGCAAGCGGTGTTGGATATTCTGGATGAGTTTCAAGAACGCGCACGGCATTATGAACAGGATAACACCCCTTCTTTATCAGCCTTTATTGATGCTATGAAATCGGCATCCGCTGAAATTAAACGCGATGAGGATGACAAAGATATCCAAGCTGTTCGCATCATGACCATCCATGGGGCAAAAGGCCTTGAAGCGCCATTGGTGATTCTGCCAGATGCCTTGCAGATGCGGACACTGCGGCAAGATTTGCTTGAGTCTGTATGCCCCAAACTTGGGATGACCATTCCGATCTTTTCCGCGTCCTCGCGTTTCTTACCGGTTCGGGCAAAAGCCGTGAAAGAGGCAAAACAAGCCGCAGATCAAGCGGAAAAAGAGGAAAGCAATCGGTTGCTTTATGTTGCCATGACACGCGCCAAAGATGGGCTTTATGTTGGCGGGTTTTTCAAGAAAAATAGCCGTTTGCTTGAGGGCAGTTGGTATGAGAGAATCCATTCTGCTATAACCGATGCCCTTAACCCCACAGGTGAGGCAGAAGGCTCTGATCACGCCGTGGGGAAGGAAGCGCTGTTTTATGGCGCTTATGCCGCTGATCCATCGACCCCAAGCCAGCCTAAGCAAGACAAGGGCGAAGGCCTGGATGATGAGATAGCGCCCCCAGCATGGCTTCATCAAGCGCCGCCAGTTGAGGCCACACCGCCACGCCCATTATCACCGTCAAGGTTTTCTTCTGCTTTTGAAACCACCTCTATTTCTGGGGTGGATCGCAAGAAAGCCATCCGCCGTGGTCAGGTCATACACCGTTTGCTAGAGGTTTTGCCCGGACTTAGCCCTGATAAGCAAGACGCGGCGGCGGCTAGGGTCATTCATGCCCATCTCACCCCCCTTGGTGATGATCAGATTGACCAAAGAGAGGCCACATCCTGGCGCAACGAAGCGCAAAAGGTGATGGCTATGCCTGATTTGGCGGCGTTATTCGCGGCAGAGGCGTTTGCCGAATTGCCCATAGGAGGGCTAGTTGGTCATCATGTCGTTAGCGGCGTGATTGATCGGCTAGTGATAAACGCAGATAGCGTGATTTTTGCTGATTTTAAGACGGGGCAGGTGCCTGCGGCAAAGGATGATATTTCCGATCAGTATTTGATCCAGATGGGGTTATATTATCGGCTGTTACAGGATATTTTCCCACATCATCAGATAAAACCTAGCCTCATTTTTACCGAAGGGCCAACGGTGTTTTGGCTTGATCCGGCGGAATTAGAGGCTGTCATCAAAACAATTATCAATAATGACCCGACCGCTTCTTGACGCCGGAGAGTGTGATAATTACATTCATATTACCAATGGATTTTATCAGGATAATATTATGGCTACCATAAAGACCACAGATAATGATTTTGCTAAGGACGTGCTGGAATCGGATACCCCCGTTCTCGTGGACTTCTGGGCAGAATGGTGCGGCCCTTGTAAGGCTATTGGCCCTGCGCTTGAGGAAATGTCCGATGAGCTAGGTGACCGCATTAAAATTGTAAAGGTCAATATTGATGAGAATCCGCAAACCCCTCAACAATATGGTGTGCGCGGTATCCCAACACTTCTGATTTTTGAAGGTGGTCAAGTCAAGGCTGAGAAAATTGGCGCTGCGCCAAAGGCGAAATTGGCAGAATGGATCGAAGAAACCCTTTGATCGGGTTCAATCCGGCAAACTGCCATTTTCTTTCAAAATATATCCCGACAAATAGAGTGAACCGCCCATAATCAATGGGCGGTTGCCATGATCGCTATGGTCACTGGCCTCTGCTATGGCCGCCTCAATATTGTTGGCCGGACTTGCCGATATACCTAGTTGTGATGCGGTTTCTGCTAGATGCTCTGCGCTCAAACTGGCGTCTTGCTCCGGAATAGTAACGGTCACCAAATGGTGGATCAACGGTTTAAGTTCATTAAGGAAATCCGCTGGCGGTCTGGTGTTCAACGCCCCGGCGATCATCACCCATTTTCCATTATGAATATGAACAAGACTCTTTGCTAGCGCTGCCGCCCCATGCCGATTATGTGCGCCATCAAGCCAGATGCTTTGCCCTTGGGGGCAAAGCGCAACCAGCCTGCCCTGATCAAGCTTTTGCACGCGTGCCGGCCAAGTCGCGGAACGAATGCCGGCTATAATGGAGGCAGGGGGAATATCTGGCATGGTCAGCATCACGGCAGCGGCGGCAAGCGCGGCGTTATCTGATTGATGGGGACCAATCATGCTAGGGGTTGGTGCGGTTAGGTTTTTCCCTTCGACCGTGAGACGAAAGCCGCCGCCTGATCCATCCGTTTCAAAGGCGATCTCTTTGCCTAGCATATAAAATGGGCTGTTCAGAACCGCACTGCGTTGCCGCAAAACCGCCTCAGCGTCCAGATGTTGGGGCGCAGAAAGAACTGGCACGGATGGCTTGATGATGCCAGCCTTTTCTGTTGCAATCGCGGTGATGCTTGTGCCTAAAAAATGCTCATGGTCACGGTCAATCGGGGTGATGATCGAAACCATAGGGGATGATATAACATTGGTGGAATCTGTGCGGCCGCCTAATCCTGTTTCTAGCAAGGTGACATCAGCCGCAATTCGGGAAAAAGCCAGCATCGCGGCGGCGGTGGTGACCTCAAAAAATGTGATGCTATCTGATCCATTTTTGCTCTCAACCTCTTCAAGCAAATCAGCAAGCGCATCATCATCAATAAGCTGACCAGCAAGACGGATGCGTTCATGGAACCGCACCAGATGAGGGGAGGTATAAGCATGAACTTTCTTATTGGCACTCTCTAGGATTGCCCGAAGAAAGGCGATGGTTGATCCTTTGCCATTAGTGCCAGCGACATGGATTTGTGGTGGTAGTGCCAGATGCGGATGGCCTAATTTTTCAAGCAAATGAAATGTTCGCTCAAGCCCTAGATCAATCAATTTCGGGTGAAGTTGACCAAGGCGCAAAAGCGCCTGTTCTGCGCGTTGACGCGAAAGAGAGATGGGCATCAGGTTATTCCGCCGCTTTAACCGCGCGACTGGTCATAAGCATATTCAGCAAAGTGCTAATGGTTTGTTTCTGGTTTTGCCGTGGGACAACCATATCTACCATGCCATGCTCTTGCAGATATTCTGCAGATTGGAAATTTTCAGGCAGTTTTTCGCGTACCGTATCTTCGATCACCCGTCTTCCTGCAAAACCAATAATGGCGCCCGGCTCAGCAATATGCAAATCCCCCAGCATGGCAAATGACGCGGTGACGCCGCCAGTGGTAGGGTGAGCCAACAAGACAAGGTAAGGTAGGTTAGCTTCACGCAGCTCATCAATCGCCACGATAGTTCGCGGCAGTTGCATCAAAGACAAAATGCCTTCTTGCATCCGCGCACCGCCTGATGACGGGACAATAATCAAGGCGGCTTGACGGCGGATAGCCTCTCGTGCGGCCTTAACAATACCGTTGCCAACGGTTTGTCCCATGGAGCCGCCCATAAACTTAAAATTGAAAGCGGCAATCACAACCGCCTGCCCGTTCATTTGTCCTGCCGCTACCACAATAGCGTCCTCATGGCCAGTTTTGCCGCGAGCATCCTTCATTCGGTCAGAATAGCGTTTCAGATCACGAAAACTCAAAGGGTCTTTGTCTGCCACATCCACAGGGATAGGTTCAATCGAGCCTTGATCACAAAGCAGCTTAAGACGCTGTTCTGGTTCAAGAGGCATATGATAACCGCATGAGGTGCAGGCGTTCCAGCTTTCCTCAAAATCACGGTGAAAGATCATCTGGGCGCAAGAATTGCATTTCACCCAGAGGTTTTCTTTCGGTTGTTCAGGGGAAACCAGTGCCTTAATCTTTGGCAGAACAGTTCGGGATAACCAATTCATTTTCTGCGCTCCTTTGTTATCGAGAGGTTCCGGTTTTCAATTGCTTGACCAGCTCAAGCGCTTTTTGGGCGGTGTCTGGTGCGGCGTTTCCATTGTCATCACAATGGTCAGCAATGATGGAAACGACCGCTGATCCCACAACAACGCCGTCTGCGTGGCGTCCGGCCTCGCGGACATCATCCGCGTGTTTAATGCCGAAACCAACTACTGCAGGCAAATCGCTAGCGTGGCGGATGCGTGCCATAGCGTTAGCAATGCTATCAGTAGATGCACTGCCCGTTCCCGTGATGCCGGTAATCGAAACATAATAAACAAACCCACTGGCATTATTGATCACCGTTGGCAAACGCTGGTCATTTGTTGTTGGGGTAATTAGACGAATAAAGGCCATGCCTTTTTCCGTTGCCGGCAGGCACAGTTCCGCATCTTCTTCAGGCGGCAGGTCAACCATAATCAGTCCATCCACCCCTGCTGTCATGGCATCATCCAAAAACCGATCAACGCCATAGATATAAACCGGATTATAATACCCCATCAGGATAAGCGGCACATCAGGGTGCCGCTGACGAAACCGTGCCGCCATTTCCAGCACTTTATCCAAAGTCATGCCTGCTTTAATCGCACGCAATGATGCCGCTTGGATCACAGGGCCATCAGCCATCGGATCAGAAAACGGCATGCCGAGTTCAACGAAATCTGCCCCTGCGTCAGGTAACCCAAACAGCAATTCTTCTGAGGTCTTAGCGTCAGGATCACCAGCAGAAATAAAGATACCAAGTGCCGCCCTGTTTTCGGCGCGGCAAGCAGAAAAACATTGGCTGATGCGATCAAGTGCCATTAGAGCATCCCCTGTTTTTCTAAAATAGGCAGAACGGCTTCGAGGTCTTTATCCCCGCGACCGCACATATTCATGATGACAATCTGATCCTTATCCATCTTGCCAATCATGGTAGCAATAAAGGCAAGCGCATGGGCGGGCTCCAAGGCAGGGATAATGCCTTCAAGCCGCGAACATAAAGCAAAATATTCAAGAGCCTCTTGATCCGTGGCATTAACATAATTGACCCGGCCAATTTCATGTAACCAAGCGTGTTCAGGGCCAATGCCGGGATAATCTAACCCAGCGGAAATAGAATAGGCATCTTTAATTTGGCCATGATCATCCTGCAAAAGATAAGTCCGGTTGCCATGCAGAACACCTGGCTTACCGCCTTTAAGTGAGGCGGCGTGTTCGCCAGTCTCAATGCCGTGTCCTGCGGCCTCAACCCCATAGATATCCACCTCTTTATCATCAAGGAAAGGATGAAATAACCCAAGCGCATTTGATCCGCCCCCGATACAGGCCACAATCGCATCAGGCAAACGGCCTTCTGCCTCAAGGATTTGCTGTTTGGCTTCTGTGCCAATGATAGATTGAAAATCTCTGACCATGGCAGGATAAGGATGAGGGCCTGCGGCGGTGCCGATAATGTAGAAATGGGTTTCGGCGTTCGTCACCCAATAACGCAGAGCCTCATTCATGGCGTCTTTGAGCGTGCCAGTGCCAGAGGTCACAGGATGAACCTTTGCCCCTAACAGCCGCATCCGATCCACATTCGGTTTTTGGCGGCGCACATCTTCTTCGCCCATAAAAACCTCACACTCCATGCCAAAAAGCGCACAGGCGGTGGCAGAGGCAACCCCGTGTTGGCCTGCGCCTGTTTCGGCAATAATTTTGGTCTTGCCCATGCGTTTTGCCAACAACGCCTGTCCCAGCACATTGTTGATTTTATGAGCACCCGTGTGATTAAGCTCATCGCGTTTGAAATAGAGCTTTGCCCCACCAAAATGTTCTGTCAGGCGACGGGCAAAGAATAACGGCGAAGGCCGACCGATATAATGCTTGCGGTAATATTCCATTTCTGCGGCGAAATCGGGATCAGTTTTTGAGGCTTTCCACGCTTCTTCTACTTTGAGGATAAGCGGCATAAGGGTTTCCGCCACAAAGCGGCCACCATGAATCCCAAATCGGCCTTGCTCATCAGGTTGGTCTCTTAGGGTATTTGGTTTATGCTCGTTCATCTTTTGTCATCCTTGCTTATGAAGGTCAGGGGCATCTTGCTTGCTTGCCGCTAAGACAAAGGCCGCAATAGCCGCATGATCTTTAACTCCAGGCTGGCTTTCCACCCCAGAAGAAACATCCAAATGCTTTGCGCCACTGGTGGCGATAGCATCCGTAATATTACCAATATGAAGTCCGCCAGCAAGCATCCAAGGCGTTCTGCCATCATAGGCGCGTGTCAGCGACCAATCAAACGCATGACCCGTTCCACCAGGCAAAACAGCATCCTGAGGGGCCGAATCAAACAACATCCAATCAGCAACGCCATCATAACGCAGGGCGTTTTCAATATCTACCATATTAGCTATCCGTAATGCCTTCATCACCGGAATGTGATAGCGCGATTTCATGGCAGAAATGCGATCAGGAGTTTCATTCCCGTGACATTGAATCATGGCCGGCCTAAGCGAAGTGACCATGGCGTCTAAGGCATCGTCATTTGCATCAACAACTAACCCCACGCGCTGAATATTAAGGCTGGCGTGATCAGCATCATCAGCAATATGTTTTGCAGTTTCAAGGGAGATATGCCGAGGAGAGGCAGGGTAGAAGACAAATCCGCCCCAGCGCGCCCCTGCCTGATCAGCGCATTGTAAATCCGCAAGGCTTGCTAGCCCACAAATTTTGCAATCAGCCATCCGCTGATTCTTTCTTTATGGTTAAATCGGTAGGGCCGATATCCTCTTGATCCAGCAATTCGGCTTCAAGTCGGGCAATACGGCGTGAGAGCTGATGAGACCGCAGACGGCTCATCAACAATTTTGGCCATAGAAAAATGCCGCCGATGATCAGGCCGGCGGAAAAACACCCCAACACAATTAGCCATAATGGCAAGACAGCCAATTCCCCAAAAGGCCATAGATGGACAGGGGTTTCATGGCTATTGGAAATGGAGATATCAGTGACCAGAATCAGAATGGTTATGCCAATGATGCCGCCGAAGATGGATTTTAAGACATACATAAGATGTCACCCTCTCTGTCATGGTTCTGATCGTAAAAACCGTGGCCAGCGGGTCAATTAGGAATTGCGATTCAGCCGATCAAGCATGGATTTCCCCATCTTGAAAAAGGGGACTTTTTTCTCATCCACCTTAACCGATTCGCCTGTGCGCGGATTGCGCCCTTGTCTGGCGTCGCGTTGACGAACGGAAAACGCACCAAATCCACGCAATTCCACGCGCTTACCATCAGCCAGAGCATCGGTAATGGTGTCAAAAAAGCAATTCACTATGCGCTCAATATCCCGATGAAAAAGATTGGGATTAAGCTCAGCCAGTCGAATAATTAACTCAGATTTGGTCATAACACCCTCTCAAAACATAATTACTATGCCGAGGGCTAATAAATTTGTCAACGGTTTCAATCGTTTGTTCTTTTGTTTTTTAGAAAAGAAACAGCAAAAAAATAACCCCAACAAAGTGGGGTTATTTTCATCAATTTAGATTGAAGAAATGCCGATTAGCTATCGTCACTTTTTGCCTTGCTTTTGGTGGCTTTTGGCTTGCTTTCTGCGGCTTCGTCATCCTTGCTTTCGCTCTCTTTGGATGAGGTTTCGCGCTTAGCCAAGGCAGCGCCAAGAATATCACCAAGGCTGGCACCAGAATCAGATGACCCAAAGCTTGCCATAGCTTGCTTTTCTTCGGTCATTTCACGCGCCTTAATAGATAGGGATAGCTTGCGGGCTTTCCCATCTACCATGGTCACTTGGGCATCAACCTTTTCGCCTTCGGCAAACCGCTCAGGACGCTGTTCGTCACGATCACGAGAAAGGTCACTGCGGCGGATAAAGCCTTGCAGATTATCGCCAACGCTCACCTCAAGCCCACCATCAGTGGATTTGGTAATGGTACAAGTGACAATATCGCCTTTCTTGATATTGGACAGGGTTTCACCAACGGTGTCTTCGGTCAGCTGTTTAATGCCGAGCGAGATGCGTTCTTTGGCCACATCCACCTCAAGCACCTTGGCTTTGACCATATCGCCCTTCTTATAGGACTGGATGGCTTCATCGCCCTGAACATCCCATGAGATATCGGTCAGGTGAACCAATCCGTCAATCTCTTCGTTCAGACCAACAAACAGACCAAATTCGGTAATGTTGCGAATCTCGCCCTCAATTTCGCTTCCAGCCTTAAAGCTTTTCGCAAAATCTTCCCAAGGGTTAGCAATGCACTGTTTGATACCGAGTGAGATACGGCGCTTTTCCATATCCACATCCAGCACCATGACATCGACTTCTTGGCTGGTGGAAACAATCTTGCCCGGATGGACATTCTTTTTCGTCCAGCTCATTTCAGAGACATGAACCAGACCTTCAACCCCATCAGCCAATTCGATAAAGGCACCGTAGTCTGTGATATTAGTGACGCGGCCTTT
>JALRFL010000124.1 GCA_023259875.1 Alphaproteobacteria bacterium | reverse complement strand
GCTTGATCATTTAAGGGATGCACATGAACAAAATTGGCATCAAAATAATGTTGATTTAAGGCGGCATGAATATCTGACATGGTCACTTGATGCGCCAACTGATCAAGGTGAAGCGGCAAGAACACCATCATGCCTACATAGAAATCCCCAACCATAGGCGTAAAGACCGGAGGCCGATTTAACCCACCATGCATCATTACCTCAGGCAAATGTTTATGCTTAAGCCCAAGCGCATACGCAAAATGTCGAGGTGATTCGCCAGCATCCATATAGCCAATCAGCGCCTTGCCGCCACCGCTATACCCACTGACCGCAGAAATATGCAACGCCGCATCTGGTGATAAAATGCCGCGTTCAGTCAAAGGGCGGATCATCGCAATCATAGCCGAAGCATAGCACCCAACATTGGCAATATGCCGTGAGCCGCTAATGCGGTCTCGTTGGCCTTGGGTCATTTCAGGAAAGCCATAAACCCAGCCATCCGAAATGCGATGCGCCGTTGACGCATCTATGATCCGGCAATTCAAGCCAGCCGCCAGAGAAGCTGCCTCAACCGCGCTGTCATCCGGCAAGCATAGGATCGTCACATCCGACGAAGCCATAGCATCATAGCGATAAGACGGGTCTTTGCGGTGCTTTTCATCGAACTGGATCAAACTGACCTCAGGATGCGCCATAAGCCGATCACGCACCTGCAAACCTGTTGTTCCTGCCTCACCATCTATAAAAATTTTATAACTCATGCCTTTGTCATACTGCTAGACTGGTTGCGGAGCAAGCCAATATCGGCTAATCAATGGCCATGACCGATAGAAAACCTGACAATATTGAAACCATTATGGCCATGCTTTTGGACAGTGCAAAAACCCATGGCGCTGATGCCGCTGATGCGATTGTTGCTGGCGGAATATCCGAAGAAGTCTCGGTGCGTTTAGGCAAACTGGAATCTATTGAACGATCCGAAGACCGCAATATTGGGCTTCGTGTTTTTGTTAATGGGCGCAATGCCGTGATTTCCACCGCCAGCACCGATCAAAACAGCATTGATACCTTGGCCGAACGGGCGGTATCCATGGCGCGACTGGCCCCAGCAGACCCTTACGCAGGATTGGCCGAAGCAGGGCTTCTGGCAAAAGATATCCCTGATTTGGATTTGATGGATCACACCGTTCCCAGCAGTGATACGCTTAAAGACCTTGCCTTTTCGGTTGAAGACGCCGCCTGTTCAATCAAAGGCATCACCAATTCCGAGGGTGGCAGTGCCTCATACGGAACTAGTGAGGTGATGCTCGCTACCAGCAATGGGTTTTCGTCTCAATATGAGCGCAGCGGATTTAGCATATCTACCGTGGCTCTCGCCGAACATGATGGCAAGATGGAACGCGACTATGATTTCAGCTCAGCCGTTCATTTCAAAGATTTACGCCCTGCCGCCGAAGTTGGCGCCAGCGCCGCCCATCGGACGCTTGCCAAGCTTGGTGCGAAAAAGGCCAAAACCGGCACTTATCCTGTTATCTATGATCAGCGCGTGTCCTCATCAGTGAGTGGGCATATTGCCAGTGCCATTAATGGCGCGGCGATTGCGCGCGGCACCAGTTTTCTCAAAGACCGCATGGGGGAACACATCACTAGCGCTGGCATCACCATCACCGATGATCCCTTAAGACCAAGGGGCGCTGGCTCATCCACCTTTGATGGCGAAGGCCTGCCCCGTCAAAAGCGCGTGTTGATTAAAGATGGTGTTCTGAATGGCTGGCTTCTTGATCTGGCTAGCGCAAAACAGCTTAACCTCACCCCTACCGGAAATGCTAGCCGCGGTGTCAGTTCTCCCCCCTCGCCTTCGACCAGCAACTGGATCATGTCGCCCGGCACGGTCAGTCGTGAAGCCCTGATCAAAGAGATCAAAGAGGGCTTTTTGGTGACGGAATTAATAGGCTCTTCGGTTAGCCTCATCACTGGGGATTACAGCCGCGGGGCATCAGGGTTCTGGATTGAAAATGGCGTGATTGCCTATCCGGTGACCGAGGCAACTATTGCTGGCAACCTCAAGGATATGCTGATGGCTATAACCGCCGCGGATGATCTGGATTTCAGCCGTTCCAATGTGACGCCAAGTTTGCGTATTGACGGGATGACCATAGCCGGTGGCTAATCACAGACAGATGAGGCAAAGCCGCCAGTTCAGCAATTGGTTTGAGCTGATGGTGAAAGATCACGGCTTCCTAAGGCTCGGCTGGCATAATCTGCACCAGATTTCAGACGAAGCATGGCGAAGCAATCAACCCACCCCGGGGCGCATCGCCAAAGCCGCGCGGATGGGAATAAAAACTATTGTTAATTTGCGCGGCCCCCGAGATGATGGCGGTTGGCGGCTGGAAAACGAGGCCTGCCAAGATCATGGCATCACCTTAATTGATTTCACCATTCGCTCACGCGCGGTGCCAGATCAAGAAAACATTCTTGCCGCTAAAACCCTATTTGACCGCCTTACCTATCCGGTTCTGATGCATTGTAAATCTGGCGCTGACCGCGCTGGCATTATGGCGGCACTTTATATGTTGTTGCGGCAAGGCGCAGATATCGACACCGCCGCCAAACAATTATCGTTTCGCTTTCTTCATGTTCGCCAAGCCAAGACAGGGCTACTTGATGCCTTTCTCGACAGCTATCGCCCTTTTGAGGCACAGGGCGTTAGTTTTCTAGATTGGGTGGAACATCACCTTGATCCTGCCGCCATCACCAGCCAATTTCAAGCCAAGGGATGGGCATCGCGTTTGGTGGATAACATTCTTAGACGCGAATAGCCCGTCGCCTCTGCCCATTCTGATCCCTGACAAAGGTTTAATAAAAATGCTGGCTCTGGCACAGATCGGCATAAATACCGCCTTTTTTGATTAAGGCCTCATGATCCCCTGCCTCAGCAATGCGCCCCTCATCAATCACCAAAATCTGGTCTGCGTGGCGAACAGTGGCCAAACGGTGCGCCACAATTATCGTGGTTCGCCCCTTAGCAAGCGCTTGCATCGCCTCTTGGATCTGCTTTTCGGTTGCGGCGTCAAGGGCGCTAGTTGGTTCATCCAACAGCAAAATAGGCGCATCACGAAGCATAGCCCTTGCAATGGCAATGCGCTGACGCTGGCCACCAGAAAGGCGGTTACCTTCCTCGCCCACCATCGTGTCGAAACCCTCTGGAAGTTCACCAATAAAGGCATCCGCCGCCGCCGCCTTAGCCGCCGCTTGGACAGCCTCATCATCGGCATCTAATCGGCCAAAAGTGATATTGGCGCGCACCGTATCGTTAAACAAGAGGCTATCCTGACTAACCAACGCCATCGCGGATCGCAACTGTTCCAAATCCAGTTCGCGCAAATCATGACCATCAAGCTTGATCACCCCTGATACCGGATCATAAAGCCTAGGGATCAGATTAATCATCGTGCTTTTGCCGCCGCCGCTTGGCCCAACTAAGGCCAGGGTTTGCCCCGGTGAAATGGTAAAACTGATATCATCAAGTGTTACCGCATCACCATAGCGAAAGCTGACCTTTTCAAACTCTAGCTTGCCTTTGATATGGCTAAGCAAAACAGGTTGAGAAGGCGATACCACCGCCGCCGGGGTATCAAGCAATTCATAAAGCCGAGACAACGCCGCGCCAGCCTCTTGCAGGACGGTATTAAGCGTTCCTAAAGCCCGAACAGGCTGTGCCAGCATCAAAAGTGCGGTAATAAATCCTGCCACATTCCCAATATCAATATTGCCCGACAGCACGCGCCAGCCAGCCAACCCGATAATACCTGCAATCGCAATGCCGCCCAACACCTCAAGAATAGGATCAATGCGCGCCCGCCCCAAGGCCAACATACGGTGGCTCTTGAACAGCCAAGAAAACATTTGGGATGTGCGATTGTGTTCATAATCTTCAAGCCCATAGGCGCGGATCATGCGGCCACCTTTGATCGTTTCGTGCAATAACGCTGTGGCTTCCCCCATCTGTTCTTGCAAGGCTCTCGACCCATGGCGTTGGCGGCGGCCAATGGAAATAATAGGGCGCATAGCCAGCGGATAAACCCCCAGCACCATCAGCGTCAAAAGCCAATCAAACCAGAGCATCACCCCAAACAGCACCAGCACCGTCAAACTGTCCCGAATTAAGTTGCTGACCAATCTGACTAAGGCCTCACGGATGAGGTTAACATCATTGGTCAAACGGCTGACAAAATGCCCCGAAGGCGCGGCTAAAATCTCACGCAGATCAGCAAGAATAAGATGCGATGCCATGGCTTTCTGAATATTCATTGTCACTTTCAGTGCCAATAACGCCACTTGCCGCGCTAAACCATACATTGCCAAAGCACGGATCAGCGCAATACCAATAATGAAAGGAGGTATCTGCCAAACCAAATCGGTATTCATCGCATTAAGCGCGTTGAACACATGCTGGATCAACATGGGATAAGCGCCAGATAAAGCCGAAACCACCGCCATAAAAGCAAAAATGACCAATAAAGCGCGCCATTCTCGGCGCACCCAATCCTGCCACAACCGGCGAAAAAGCTGGGATGTTGCGATTTTGTTGGTGGTATCAACCGGTGCCGTCATATCTTCTAGATAGGCTATCTAGCGGCAAGGAACAACACCAAACCATCTTACCTTAGGTTGAAAATAACGCCGATCTGATAACAAGGCCAAAGGCAAACATACAAAATTGCTGGATTAACCCCTTAAGATTATGGCAAAGAGAGGCTAGTAAAGGAATATCTTATCCAAAGATCGTGATTTTAACCTCGGATTAGATTTTGCAATCACAGCATGGCAGGAGCATAATAAGAGCCATGATCAGCGCGCTTTCAAAAACCCGATTTGTTACTTTCTTACTTGGGATTATGGCTGGCATTTATTTTGGGCTAGTGATCCGGTCAATGCGCTGGCAGAGGCTTGAGGGCGCTGGCTTTAGCGATGATTGGCCTAGGCATAAGCCTGTCATATTGGTGCATTGGCATAATCGCTTGCTAGGGTTTCCAGCGAAATTCGGCTGGCGCTATCGTCCCCATTATCTCATCTCAAGCAGTCGCGATGGCAACATTGCCCTGTTGTCCGGGGTCATTAATGGCATCCATTATATCAATGGTTCAACAGATAAAGGTGGGGCCAAGGCTCTGCTAGGGTTGCGGCGGCTTTTGAAAAAAGATCAGATGATTTGCATCACGCCGGATGGTCCGCGTGGGCCTGCCCGAATGGCAACTAACGCGGCTATCATTTTAGCCGCGTCCAGTGGTGCGCCGATTGTTCCGTTTTCTTGGTCATCTTCGCGCCACCACCGGCAAAAAAGCTGGGATAGGCTGATGGTTCCTACATGGTTTAGCCGCGGTGTTTACGCCTTTGGTGAGCCAATTTATATCCATGGCCCATTGGATGAAGCCGCCGCCAATGCCGCGCGACTCAACATGGAGGATGCCATCAATGCGGTGACCGCCGCCACAGACCTTTATTTTGATCACCCTGTGGATCATTTGCCAGACCGTTATGGAAGCGTTAAGAAAAAATGCTGATTTGGTGGTATGGCAAATTATGGACACTGCTTTCGCCATGGGTTTTTCTGTGGCTGAAATGGCGCGTGATCAAAGGCAAAGAAATCGCCTCACGCTTGCCTGAACGCTATGGCAGAACCACAACCCCAAGACCGCAAGGACAGGTGATCTGGCTTCACGCCGCTAGTGTAGGGGAAACGGTATCCGCCTTTGTTCTTGGCCGGACACTTTTTGAAAAATGGGATGCGTGGGGCTATGGTTCTGGTCGCCATCTGTGTCTTCTTATCACCACCTCTACTGTTACCGCGGCAAAAATGCTGGAAAGTATGATCGCAAAACATGGGCTAGAACAGCGTATGATTCATCAGATGCAACCGCTTGACGCGCCGCGCGTGATGAGACGGTTTTTGCGCCATTGGCGCCCCAATGTCTTAATTTCAATGGAAAGCGATATTTGGCCCACTATGATCATGCAATCAGCCGAGCAGGATATTCCGGTTATGCTGATCTCTGCCCAAATGTCGATGCGCTCGCTTAAACGATGGCAACGCATTAGCATTTCTAGCCGCAAGGCCTTGTTTTCTGCCCTTAATCGGATTGAGGCGGTTGACGAAGACAACGCTAACCGCTTTCGTCAGATCGTTGCCCCTGACTGGACAGAAATCGGGGTAAGCGGCCCACTCAAAGCCTCTGCCCTCCCACCAGAAGTTGATAGGGACGCGGTTAATCGCGGCAATGCCGCCTTTAACAGCCGCTTTGTCATTCTGCTGGCTTCAAGCCATCCGGGTGAGGATGAATTGGTTTTGCGCGCCTTTCAAGCGTTGCGGCAAAGCACTTCAACCGTGTTGATTCTTACCCCACGCCATATTGAACGCACACCGCAACTGATCAATATGTTAGAAACATATGATGTGAGACCAGCTTTATTAAGCCGTGATGGCTGGCCTGATATGCAGACTAGCGTCTGTATCGCCGATGTTATGGGGCAAATGGGAAATCTCTTTACTATGGCAGATGTGATCATCATGGGCGGTGGATTTATGCCCCATGGTGGGCATAACCCTATGGAACCTGCGGCCTTGGGTAAGGGCGTTATCAGCGGCAAAAATATCCATAAAAATGCGGCCATTTACGCTCGTCTTAACGATTTTGGAGGTGTGATCTGGGCTGATAGCCAAGTGGAGATTGAAAGCGCGATCACTAGCCTGATGACAGCACCCACCCAGCTCAAGCATCTAAACAGTGCCGCTTTTTCTGCTTATCAATCCTTTACCAAACAAGTGGATGAGGTGGCAGACCGGATCCTTGGAACTATGCGGCCATCATGACAAGAAAACCCCCTTCATTTTGGAACGAACCGCTAGGCGCTAGCCATCCCATGGCGGTGATGCTAACGCCTTTGAGCTGGTTGTGGCAACTAGCAAGCGGCTTACGCTGGCGTTTGGTAAAGCCTTATCGCTCGGCATTGCCTGTCATTTGTATTGGCAACCTTACGGTTGGCGGCGTCGGCAAAACACCATTCGTGCGCACCCTTGCCTTAGCGGCAAAAGCAAAAGGGTTTTCACCGGTGATTCTGATGCGCGGCTATGGCGGCCGATTAACAGGGCCTTTATTCGTCACCGACCAGCATACCGCCAGTGATGTTGGGGATGAGGCCTTAGAATTAAAAGCCAGCTGTGACATGCCTGTGGTCGTGTCCCGTGATCGTGCCGCTGGCGCAGGTTTGATCGAAACGCATCAGGCCGGTGATCTGATTATTATGGATGACGGGTTTCAAAACCCGGGCCTAAAGTATGATCAGGCGGTATTGGTTTTTGCTGGCGAAACAGGTATCGGCAATGGCGGTATTGTTCCTAGTGGGCCACTGCGTGAGAGCCTGACAAAAGGGCTTCGCCGCGCTAGCCATATCCTTATCATTGGTGCGGATCAGCATGGATTAGCTAACCGCATCCATGATCTTGCCCCTCATCTTCGCCCTGCTTATGCTCATAAAGGTTATAATATCAAAACCTGCCAACTGATTACGGATCAGACGCAGTCAGAGGGGCGATTACTAGCCTTTGCAGGCATTGGTCGCCCACAAGGGTTTTTTGATGCTATTCGGCACCATGGCGGCAATCTGGTGGCTAGCCTTTCTTTTGCTGATCATCACCCTTATAGTTTGAAGGAATGGGAATATATCATCAGCACGGCAAGAGCCAATGACGCCAGACCCGTGACCACGATGAAAGATTATATGCGCCTAAGCCCATCTCAACAGGCCATGGTGACGCCTTTGCCCTTGGAGCTGCAGATAGATGATTCGACATGGATTACCCATTTGCTAGAAGGATTAGGTGAGGACAAAACATGATTGCGTTTCTTGCATTGTGGGTTCGCCGGCTGATCGTCTGGCCTCTTGGTGCGCTTTTAATTCATATGGTGATGGGCTTGCGCTTTATCATCCCTGTCAGGTGGTCAAGTGCCATGATTGGCGGACTCATCCGCTTGATTGGGCCATGGACACCATGGCATCGCCGCGCCCGAAACAATCTGCGGCTGGTGATGCCGGAGCTAAGCCCATCGGAGGAGCGCGATATCCTCATGAAAATGTGGTGGAATATCGGGCGCAATGCAGGTGAGTTTGCCTATCTGGAACATCTGGCGGGGCAATCATCAAACCATCTGATCGGGGATGAGGCCTTAGACGATATTGCCAAAACGGGTGGGTTTATCATAAGTGGCCATCTTGGCAATTGGGAAATGTGCTGTATCCCTTTTATTCGGCGTGACTTGCCGTTTTCGATTATTTATCGCCCCCTCAACAATCCGCTTGCTAAAAACGCGCTGAATAAGCGGCTGGAATTGGCTGATAAGACCTATACCAAAGGCCGAGAATCCGCACGCGGCATTATCGAAACCGCACGAAGAAAACACATTATGATTATTCTGGTGGATCAAAAATTGCGCGAAGGTATGGTCGTGCCCTTTTTTGGCAAAGGCGTGACAACGCCTGTTTCTTATATCAAAGCGGCCCTTCATCATCATGTGCCCTTAATCATGATGCGTATCCAGCGGATGCGTGGTTGTCAGTTTTCGGTGAGTCTAGAAAAACTGGACTGTGAGGCTATCATAGCAAAACATCCCAATGCTGACCCTGTTCTCGCTATCGCGACAGTGATCAATCAAAATCTAGAAAACTGGATCAGAGAAACCCCTGAGCAATGGTTCTGGCCGCATCGCCGCTGGCCAGAAAGCAAAGGGGAAGCCCCCTATGACATCGAATAAGTGGAATATTGATCGCATCTGCCGTTATGATGAAAATAAATTGGCCTGATCCGAATCATCAGGGGTATTTGTCTCTTTGTTCTTTGGGGCTTTTTTGCCCAAAGGCTTGCCCCCACCATGCCCCGGTGGCTGATCTGTTCCGGTGATTTGCGCTTCCAGCCTGCCATCCGCAAACCGCAAATTGACCATATGACGGCTAGCCGCGTCTTTTGCGGATTTAAGAATACGGCCATCATCCGCATCACTAATCAGAGCGAATCCTCTGGCTAGCACCTTTTGATAGGACGATGCCTCAAGCAGCCGCCCGACTTGATCCAGTTTAGCGTCAAGCCTTTCAAGGATTTGCTCACCTCGGCGAAGAATTCGTCCCTCAAGCAGGGTGAGGTGATGGCGTTTTTGTTCCAACATACCTGTTGGGGCGGTTATCCCCTCTGTGATCCTACCAAGCCGCTGCACCTGATGAGATAAGAGACGGTCTTGCGCCTGATCCAGACGCAACATGATCTGGCCGGCGCGATCACGCGCATCGGCAATCTGTCCAGCCGGAGTAGGCAAACGATCAGCCAACCCTTGTATCCGATGAGACAGACCATTCAGATGGCCGTCAATCACCCGCATATGATCGGCATCACTGGCATCCAAGCGTTGCTGGCGAAAGGCAATGGCCTCTCTGGGATCACCAAGAGCGCGTTCAAGGGCGTTTAGCCGTTCCGCCTGTTGGCTATTGATCTGATCCGTTTTGCGATCAAGCCGCAATTCCCATTCTGTTAATTGGCGCCGCAGGTCATTGCGAACAGGGGTTGCCAGTTCTGCCGCTGCGGTGGGCGTTGGCGCGCGCAAATCAGCCGCATAATCGCATAGCGTTGTGTCAGTCTCATGGCCAACGGCGGAAATAAGGGGGATATCGGATGCCGCTACCGCCCTGACAACGGCTTCGTCATTAAAGGCCATCAGGTCTTCTAGACTGCCGCCGCCGCGCGCCACAATAAGCACATCAGGTCGCGGAATATCCCCATCCATAGGCAAAGCATTAAACCCCTTGATCGCGGCAGTGATTTCCGCCGCCGCCGCGTCGCCTTGCACCAATACTGGCCAGACCAGCACATGCACAGGAAACCTGTCGCTTAAACGGTGCAGAATATCCCTGATGACGGCACCTTTTGGGCTGGTGACCACACCGATGACCTTGGGCATGGCTGGCAGAGGTTTCTTGTTGGCGGCGTCAAACAGCCCTTCAGACAAAAGCCGCTTGCGGCGTTCCTCAAGCTGTTTGAGAAACGCGCCTTCGCCTGCCAGTTCAAGCGACTGAACAACAATCTGATAACGCGATTGCCGCGAAAATGTGGTGAGTTTTCCTGTGATCACCACATCCAGCCCATCTTCGGGCAACATGGCCATGCGCGGCACCATAGTTTTCCAAATCACGGCTTCGAGAATGTTATTTTCATCCTTGAGTTTGAAATAAATATGACCTGACGACCATTGCCGGCATTCTGCGATTTCCGCCCTGACTCTGATCACATCAAAACTCTCAACCGCGCGTTTGATCGCCTGCGACAATTCTGACAGCGAAAAAACAGGTTGATTATCACTTGCGGAAAGGCTTTGGTCTTTCTGTTCCATACCATGTTATGCCATAGTGACGCGGATAAGGCCATTGGCTAGGTGCGATATGTGATGCAAAGGGGGTAAAAAATGAAAGTCTTGATTATTGGTGGTGGCGGCAGAGAACACGCCCTAGCCTATGCTATAGCTTCTTCACCTTTGCTCACCGAATTGCTAGCCGCCCCCGGCAATCCGGGCATAGCCCAGCTCGCCCGTTGTCTGGATTGCCCTGATGAGGAAGCCCTTTTTGCCGCCATCAAGGATGAAGCCGTTGATCTGGTGGTGATAGGCCCCGAAGCGCCATTGGTTGAGGGCTTGGCAGATCGGCTAAACGCCGCCGGAGTCGCTGTATTTGGGCCAAGCCAAAAAGCCGCTATGCTTGAAGGCTCTAAGGCCTTTGCCCGGGCGTTTTGTGATCGTCACCACATCCCTCAACCCAATTGGCAGCAATTCACCAACAGCAGTGAGGCGATTGCCTTTATCCAAGATCACCCTGCTGAGGGCCATGTGATCAAGGCGGATGGTCTGGCCGCCGGAAAGGGGGTGGTTGTCGCCGATACCAAGGCGGAGGCCATCGCCGCCATTACCAATATGCTGGATGACCAACAGTTTGGCGATGCTGGGGCATCTATTTTAATTGAGGAGCGCATCACTGGCGTGGAAGCCTCACTTTTTGCCATGGCTGATGGTGATCACGCCATTATGATCGGCACAGCACAAGATTACAAACGGGCGTTAGATGGGGATAAAGGCCCAAATACCGGCGGCATGGGTGCGGTTTCCCCTGCCCCTGCCCTTGATGCCCATCCGCATCTCACCGATCAGGTGTGGCGTGAAGTGGTAGAAAATGTCATCCATGGCATGAAAGCCGAAGGCATGCCTTATCAAGGTTTTCTCTATGTTGGCTTAATGATCACCCAAGATGGCCCAAAAGTGATCGAGTTTAATTGCCGTTTTGGTGACCCCGAGGCTGAGGTGATCTTGCCGCGTTTGGAAACCGATTTGCTTAGCGCACTTGTTGCCGCCACCAAAACACAGCTTCATCAGACCGCGTTGCAATTCAAACCCGGGGCGGCGGTAACCGTAGTGATGGCAAATGGCGGATATCCGGGGCCAATTACACCCGGTGGAGTGATCACCGGACTGACCGAGGATGCGATATCAAACAGCATGGTGTTTCACGCCGGAACGCAAAGGTCAGATGGGGAAATTATCGCCACTGGCGGCCGTGTTCTGGTGGTGACCGGATGGGGAGAAGATCAAGCCAGCGCAAGGCAAACCGCCTATGCCCGTGTGAACACCATCAACTGGCCCAATGTGTATTATCGCAAAGATATCGCCAGTTAACGGCGGCGCGCAAAAAACGATTTCAGCATTTGGCGTGATGCCTCTGCCTTGATGCCATCATATATCTCTGGCTTATGATGGCATTGGGGGTGATCAAACACCTTAGCCCCATGAAAGACGCCCCCTGATTTTTCATCCCCTGCACCAATATAAAGCCGTCTGATCCGCGCCTGGGCAATGGCACTGGCACACATGGCGCATGGCTCTAGCGTCACCCATAAATCACAATCGCTGAGACGCGGATTGTGACGCTTGGCAGAGGCTTCACGAAGGGCAAGAATCTCTGCATGGGCGGTTGGGTCACAATCGCGTTCCACCCGATTGCCTGCAACCGCAAGCACCGTCCCATCCGCGGCAACAACCACCGCACCAACGGGCACATCCTCGGCTTCCCCTGCCGCTTTGGCGGCGGCAAGCGCATCGGTCATATAATCTTGATAGGCTTGTGTTGTCTTCATACGAAACAGCATCGCATAATTCCGCCATTTAGGCTATGGTGGCGGCATGGCAAAATTACCACAGAAAACCGAACTAGCCGCGCTCTTTGACGCGGCCACCCAAGCACCGCAACGCCTAGCCAAACGCATCGCGGCGGCAGGGCTATGTTCTCGGCGAGACGCGGAACAATGGATCACTAACGGCCGCGTTAAGGTCGATGGCGTAAAACAAGACAGCCCAGCCATCAATGTGACCCATGAACAGGTCATCACCGTTGATAACACCCCTTTGCCAGTGATCGCCCCACCCCGTCTATGGCGATATTATAAGCCGCGCGGATTGGTGGTCAGCCACCGGGACGAAAAAGACCGCATGACTATATTTGATGCGATCAGAGACCAACATGGCGAAGATTTGCCCCGATTGATTAGCGTTGGACGCCTTGATCTGGATTCCGAAGGCCTGATCCTGCTGACCAATAGTGGGGCATTGGCGCGGTATTTGGAATTGCCCTCAACTGGCTGGATTCGCAAATATCGGGCGCGCGTTCATGGGCAAGTCAAAACTGACCATCTTGATCAACTCGCTCGCGGTTTGACCGTGGATGGGGTGCGTTATCGCCCCGTGGCCGCCAGTCTGGATCATCAGGCCAATAGCAACGCTTGGCTAAACATCGCTCTCAAAGAGGGCAAAAACCGCGAAATCCGGAAATTAATGGAACATTTCGGTTATCCGGTTAGCCGTCTGATCCGAACCTCATTCGGGCCATTCATGTTGTCACGAATGGAAGAAGGCGACATTGTTGAGGTTAAGGCCGCGGTCTTGCGTGATCAGCTTGGCCTTAAGAAAGCCGATCAGATATCTCAACCTGCGGCGGCAAAACCGCAAGCCAAAGCTCGACCCAAGTCACAAGCCAAAGCCCCTCTTAGCTCCAAAACGCCAACCTCTAAGGCTGGCGAAAAGAAACCAAGTCATCATGCGAATCATCAGCGGAAAAAAACGCGGCGCGACCCTTATCGCCCCTAAAGGCCAGATCACTCGCCCAACCGCCGATCGCACAAGGGAAATGATCTTCAATGTGCTTCATGGCGGCCGCCATGGGGAAGTGCTGGAGACGCCATTAGTGATTGATGCTTTTGCTGGCAGTGGGGCAATGGGGCTTGAGGCATGGTCAAGAGGCGCAAAGCGCGTGATTATGGTTGATCATGACCGATCAGCAAGATCAGCCATTACCGCCAATATCCAAAAACTTGCTGCTGGTGATGCCTGTGGCGTTATCGACCGCGACCTGACCAAGCCGTTGACTTGGCCATTTGGGGCGGCAGGGTTGCTTTTTCTTGATCCCCCTTGGCGCATCTCTGCTGATGAGGGGGATGTGTCACAACTTGCCCTCACCCAGCTCACAGACGCAAAAGCCGTCCTGCCAGAAGCGCTAGCCGTCATTGAACATGATCTGCGCTTCCCCCCACAACTGCCTACCGGCTGGATCGCCGTAGATAGCCGCAAAGCCGGACGCGCAGGAGTTATGTTTCTGCGTTATCACCCCGATTAGCGGCGACCAAAAAGTTTCTCAATATCCGCAAGGCTAAGATTTACAAAAGTCGGACGCCCATGATTACATTGCCCAGAGCGAGGGGTGATTTCCATATCTCTTAACAGGGCGTTCATCTCACTGGCGTTGAGCGCTCTGCCAGCGCGTACCGAGCCATGGCATGAGATCGTTGCCAGAACATGATTGATGCGATCTTCAATGCTTTTGCTGGCATCCTGTTCCAGCAACTCATCCGCCGTATCACGAACCAATCGCTGAATATTTGCCTGACCCAAAATCGCTGGCGTCTCGCGTACCAGTATCGCGCCATCACCAAAAGCCTCAACCACCATGCCTAATTCAGCCAGCATCGGGGCGTGTTCAATCAAAATAGAAACCGCCGCCGCCCCCGGTTCCACCACCTCAGGGATCAGCAAAGCTTGGCGTTCCACTTTGCCTGCCTCTCGCTGAGCCTTTATGCGTTCCAGCACCAGCCTTTCATGAGCCGCGTGTTGATCCACCAGAACAATACCATCAGGGGTTTCTGCCACAATATAAGTTTTGTGAAGCTGTGCCTTTGCCGCACCAAGAGGATAATCGGCGAAACTATCTTCCCCCCTTTGCCCCTGATCATTATCGCTTGCGTCACCATAAGCTGTTTCGGTTTCTGCCAGCCTTGCGTCGGGGGCGGCATCGGTAAAGGGTAGCGCTTTGCTATATGAAGCAGGTGATTGCCAATCTAGCCTTGGGTGTGATGAGCCGCCGCGCCTCATGCCGCCATACCAAGACCCCCGGCTTGGCGCGGTCATTCCTATCGCCACTTGTCCTAATTGGCTGCTTGTTTGCCGGTTGCTGTCAATCGCGGCACGCAAGGCATTGATCACCAAAGAACGGATCATTCCCCCATCACGAAACCGCACCTCGGCCTTGGCAGGGTGGACATTGACATCCACATCTTGGGAAGGCAATCCCATAAACAACACCACAACCGGATGCCGCCCTTGGGGCAAAGTATCGGCATAGGCAGCCCTAACCGCGCCAATCAAGGTGCGGTCACGCACCGCTCGCCCGTTCACATAGAGATGAATAGCGGTCGCGGTGGATTTGTTAAAAGTCGGTAACCCTGCTAGCCCAGACACCGACACCTGATCCCGACGCGCATCAATTTCTAGCGCTTCATCCGCGAAATCCGCCCCCATCACATCACGGATGCGCGCCCGAATATCCTCACGAGCAGGAAGCACCATGGGCTGACGACCAGCATCGCTAACCGAAAAGGCAATGGCCGGATGCGCCATGCTAATTCGTCTGACCATATCAAGGATTTGTGCCGTTTCCGTGCGGTCAGTTTTCAGAAACTTAAGCCGTGCCGGTAGCGCGGCAAACAGATTCTCAACCACCACCCTCGTGCCTTTTTGCCGAGAGGCTGGTTGAAGATTGCCCATCTTGCCGTTTTCAATGTCTAGCATCCATCCGTTTTCTTCCGCCACGGCGCGGCTAGAGATTGTCATGCGGCTGACCGAGGCAATAGACGGTAACGCTTCACCACGAAACCCCAAATGATGGATGGCCATAATATCTTCACCAGAGATTTTGGATGTGGCGTGGCGTTGAACAGCCATCTTGAGATCATCACCCGTCATGCCATCGCCGTTATCATCAACTGCTAACATGATGCGGCCACCGTTGGCGATAGCCACTTCTATTCGGGTAGCGTTGGCATCAATAGCATTTTCCACCAGCTCTTTAACCGCGCTCGCTGGGCGTTCTACAACTTCTCCGGCGGCGATCTGATTTATGATGTGGTCGGGAAGAAGACGGATCATCGGTGTTATTGAATCTCCACCGGCTCCTTTTCGATAGGATCAATACCGGGGGTTGGTGTCAGATTTAACGGCTTACCATCTTTGATCGCTTGACGGATGCGAAAGGCCTCTGCCTCCGCATTCAGGTCAGGGCCGACTTCTGGCTTACCCCCGAATAATTCTTCAAGGGGAATCCGCTTATCTAACTGAATGCCCAATGTTTCTTCGTCAATAATGGCGCGAATATTATCTATCGCTTGATCAGTGCCAAACAATTCATCAAAATTACTGGCATCCGCAGATGAGGTGGTCAACAACACCTGAGACTGTGTGATGGCAGAATTGTTAATCTGCCCATTTCCGCCTTGGCCGGAGGCAATATCTTCATCAGAAACATCCCCCGGACGAAGCGAGAAATTCGGCGGCAAGGTCAAAGGCGGACGGATGACAACCTCAAACTCATCCGGTGAGGTCTTTCTGCCATTAATGGCATTGGCGCCACCACCACAGGCTGATAACACAAGCATTCCTCCCAGAAGCCCACCAATTGTCAGGGTTCCTATTGAAGAATACCGTTGCTGTTTTGCCATTTTTGCCATTCTGATCCTGTCTCCTGAACACTATGTTCTGTCATCTTACTTCCGTCAAGGTGTTGCCAGCAGGGATTATATCTCATGATCATGGTTTTCGTCGCGCTGATCTTTACCTTGGCGCCAACTGCTATAAAGCATAAAACCAACCCCGATCACGATCACACTGTCCGCGATATTAAACGCAGGCCAGTGAAACCCTGCTGCATGAACATCAATAAAATCAACAACCTTTCCTAAACGGATGCGATCTACCGCGTTTCCAATCGCGCCACCAGCCATCATGATGGCACCCCATCGTCCCAGTGGCAACCAGTCCCTTGAAATATATGGCAGCAGCAGCCCAACGGCAACGGCAAAAAAAGTCAAGACAACGACCCCGATCGCACCACTATTGCCAAACATTCCAAAACTGATGCCTGTGTTATAGGCAGGACTGAAATTAAGGAACGGCATAATCGTGATCACGCGCGGCGGCGAAAAGATGAGTTCAAGCATGATCCCCTTGGTGAGTTGGTCAAGGGCAACCAAGCCAAGAACACTCAAATAGCCATGCCACCATCTAGCCGGAAATGACATCATGACATCGCCCGCAAAGGTGATGATCCCCATCCACCGATTGCACCAATTCCGGCAAGATTTTCCAACAACGGTCGCATTTATCCCCATCAGCAAGGGCAATCGTCACCCCCATATCCAGATGATCTTCATCCATATGGGCATCTTCTGGTGGCATACCGACAACAAGAGCCGCGGATGAGGTGATAAACACATCCGCCGCATCAAGACCCGCAAACGCATCAATAACCGCCTGAGGGGCATAGAGCGTGGGGTGCGCCTGAAGGGATGATTTCATCACGCCAGCGTTGCGTGCCTTTTCAATCGCCCCTGTGACCAGCAATCTGGCTTGGCGAATCTTTGCCCAGCGCAGACCAAGAGCCTCGTCCAGCCACTGATCCGGTAGATCAGGAAAGACTTGAAAATGAACAGAAACCTTGGGGTCTGGATACCGCGTCTGCCATGCTTCTTCGGCAGTAAAGGTCAAAATTGGCGCTAGCCAAACCACAAGCGTATCAAACACAATATCCATCACCGAGCGGCAAGCGCGGCGTTCGGTTGAGGCAACATCCCCACAATACAGCAGATCTTTTCGGATATCAAAATAGAACGCCGACAGATCACTGTTGCAGAAATGGTGGATCATGGTGAAAATCTGATGATAGTCATGTGCCGCCGCCGCTTTGCGAATTTGGATATCCATTTCTTTAAGCCGCATCAGCACCCAGCGTTCCAATCCCGGCATATCGGATGGATCAATGTTTTC
>JALRFL010000237.1 GCA_023259875.1 Alphaproteobacteria bacterium | reverse complement strand
CCGGGGCGGATATTCTTGGGCCTTCTGATATGATGGACGGCCGGATCGGCGCGATCCGCGCGGCGCTGGAAGGCGCGGGGCATGCCAATGTCCAGATCATGTCCTATGCCGCCAAATATGCCTCTACTCTCTATGCTCCCTTCCGTCAGGCAGTAAGCGCAAATGCCTTAACCGAAATCGACGACAAATCTAGCTATCAAATGAACCCTGCCAATAGCGATGAGGCTATGCGCGAGATCGCCCTTGATATTCGTGAAGGGGCGGATTTTATCATGATCAAACCGGGGATGCCCTATCTGGATATTATTCGCCGCACCAGTGATGCGTTTAATATTCCGGTCTTTGCCTATCAGGTTAGTGGTGAGTATCAAATGATCACCAGCCTTATGAAAACTTTGCCAGAGCCGAAACAGAAGGCACTGGTGATGGAAATGCTGTTGGCCTTTAAGCGTGCCGGATGCACCGGAATTTTGACTTATTTTGCCTGTGATGTTGCCGAATGGCTGAACAGGTCGTAAATTATCCCATCAACAATAACAATATGAAGATAAAGCCATGACCGTCACCCCTGAAAATATTCGCAAAGCCCATCAGGACATGGCTAAGGCCGTGATCCGTACCCCTAGCGTGTTTTCCCCTGCTATCACCAGCCTCACCGGCGCGGAAACATGGCTGAAACTGGAAAACCAACAAATCACCTCATCCTTTAAGCCGCGCGGGGCCTTTACACGGATCAGCGCGCTTACCCCGGATGAGGCAAAGCGCGGTGTGATCACGATGTCCGCTGGAAACCATGCCCAAGCGGTAGCCTATCACGCGCACAAAATGGGTATTCCTGCGGTGATCGTGATGCCATCACAAACCCCTTTTGCCAAAATTAACCGAACCCGTGCATGGGGGGCGGAAGTGATCCTTGAGGGGCGCAATCTCAACGAATGTGAAGGCGTGGTGCAAGCGGTCATCGCTGAACGCGGCATGACGCTTATCCATCCCTATAATGATGAACTGGTCATGACAGGTCAGGGGTCTGTGGGCATTGAGATGCTGGAAGACACGCCTGAGCTGGACACCTTGGTGGTGCCTATTGGTGGCGGCGGATTGATTTCTGGCATTGCCATTATTGCCAAATCTATCAATCCCGATATTCGTATCATAGGCGTTGAAGCCGAACTCTGGCCCACCATGACCGATATGGTGGCTGGCGCAGATATTCGCGGCGGCGGCGAAACCCTTGCTGAGGGTATTGCTGTCAAAAAGCCGGGGGATTTGACCATGCCTGTGGTGCGTGATCTGGTTGATGAGATTTTGTTGGTCAGTGAAGTCATGATTGAGCAAGCCGTTGGCGTTCTGGTTGAACAGCAGCGTCTGGTTTCAGAAGGTGCAGGCGCCTCAGGGGTCGCCGCTTTGTTACAATATCCAGAGCTGTTTAAGGGGCGCAAATGCGGCGTAGTGATTTGTGGCGGCAATATTGATCCGCGCTTGTTATCCGCGGTGCTGACACGCAATATGGCCAGAGATGGCCGCATTGCCAGATTGCGGATTGATATTACGGATGAACCGGGAATGCTGGCGGCCATTTCAGAAGCCATCAGCAGCTGTAAAGCCAATATCATTGAGATTTTCCACCAGCGTATGTTCCAAGATGTGCCGCCAAAACTGGCAAAAATTGATGCTGTCATTGAAACTCGTGGTGGGGATCATCTCGAAGAGATTATCAAAGCGATTAAAGCCAAAGGATTTTCTGTCACCGTGCTGTCGGAAATGTCAAAATAGGGTAGCGGTCAACATAAGGGGCAAAAGGGTTTGGATAACCGGAACAATATTGCGTTCAGCAATCCGCTTTTGATGCGAGTGACGCGCCCTGCCCCTTGTTCTTATATCCGTGGCATGGTGGAACAACGCCTAGCATCAGATATATCCTCGCGCCCCGAATGTCATGATGATCTGGCGAGCGCAGGTTTCCGGCGTGTGGAAAATTGGGTTTATCGGCCGATTTGTTCACATTGTCAGGCCTGCCAACCCTTGCGTATACCAGCAGGAAATGGCCTTAACGGTGATCTGATATTGAGCCGAGGCGATAAACGCATTATCAAAAAAAACCGCCACATCACCAGAGAAATTTTGCCAAATCAAGCCACTCATGACCATTTTGCCTTGTTTCAGAAATACCTGACCAGCCGCCATGGGGACGGACAGATGGCGGATATGGATTTCGACAGTTATGCCACCATGGTAGAAACCAGCCCAATTGACACGGTTTTAGTCGAGTATCGTGATGGCGACGATGTGTTTGGGGTGATTCTTGTTGATTTGCAAAAAGATGGCGTATCACTGGTGTATAGTTTTTTTGATCCTGAAAAATCAGCGCTATCACCCGGACGGTTTATGATCCTTGATTGCGCGGCTATCGCATATCAATTAAGTCTGCCTTATGTGTATCTGGGCTATTATATTCGCGACTGCAACAAAATGAACTACAAGGCCCAATTCAAACGGGCGGAAGTCTTTGTTCATGGTAATTGGCAGGTCTTGAACGGCGACGATCCCCTAGCCAACGCATAAAATCAGGTAAACCGCGGCGGTTTTGGAAAGCCCACAGGCACCATTTTACCTGCGCCGCCGCGTTTGCCCATCCATGGCATGATATCTTTTTCTGTTCGGGTGCGGCCACCTGATTGTGTCCAACTCAATCCGTCTTCGCTAACAAAGCTCGTTGCATCGGCCAACCACGCATCCTTATGACGCTGCAAGATCACGCCCCTGCCCTTTGCCATAACCGGTATCTCATCCCCGCGAATGATCAGCATCTTGCGGTTGCTTCCTACCAAGGCGACCATATCCCCATCAAGTGGTGTAGCGGCAACCATCCGGGCTTTATCCATAACACTCATGACTTGGCGGCCAGTTTTTGTTTGTGCCACAAGTTGCATCATATCGGTGACAAACCCATGACCCGAAGAAGACGCCAATAACACTGGCCCAGATTTGGCAACCATGATCGCAACAATGGGTTGATCAGCCGGCATATCCAGCATCAACGCCAAAGGTTCACCAAAGCCGCGTCCGCCAGGCAGACGATCCGCCGCCAAGGTAAAGAACCTGCCATTTTCTAAACCGATAATTAAGCGATCCGTGCTATCCGCATGAAGCAGAAATTGAGGGCCGTCGCCCTCTTTGAAACGAATATCAGCGGTTTCATCCAACCGCCCTTTCATGCTTCTGATCCAGCCATTTTGTGAACACACAACGGTAATCGGCTCTTTTTCGACCAACAAATCCGCAGGATCACTGTCCAATTCCGGCAAGGGTTCAATCCGCGTTAGGCGCTGTTCTGTTTTTGCAAACTCGGCTTTCATGGCTTTGATGTTGCTGGCAATCATGGTGCGCTGTTGGTCTTCGCTTTCCATCATAGCAGACAGTTTCGCCTGTTCTTCGCTGAGGCTTTCTTGTTCGCGCCGCAATTCCATTTCTTCAAGTTTGCGTAAAGACCGAAGACGCATATCAAGAATAGCGTTTGCCTGATTTTCCGTAAGTGAAAAGCGCACCATCAGCTTATCTTTGGGGTGATCTTCTTCGCGGATAATGGCTATCACCTCATCCAGATTCAAAAACACAATCAGATAACCGCCTAGCACCTCAAGCCTTGCGGCAATTTTACCTAGCCGGTGATGGGTTCGGCGCCGCAACACCACCAGCTGATGATCAATCCACGCCAGCAACGCATCACGAATAGACAGCACCCCCGGCGTTCCATTAGCATCCAACACATTTAGGTTTAGCGACACACGATATTCTAAATCGGTGAGACGAAAGAGGTTTTCCATCACCATGCCGGGGTCAATACGCCGTGATTTTGGTTCAATGACAAGGCGAATATCTTCTGCAGATTCGTCCAAAATATCAGCAATGAACGGCAGTTTTTTCGCCTGCATCAATTCGGCCATTTTTTCAATTAGCCGCGCCTTTTGCACCTGATAGGGGATAGCGGTAACAACAATTTTCCATCCGCCGCCGCGCTCTGTTTCGACTTCCCACGCGGCGCGCAGACGAAATGATCCTCGTCCAGTGGCATAGGCCTCTGCCAGTTGATCTGGGGCATCAATCAAAACTCCGCCTGTTGGGAAATCAGGGCCTTTGATAAAATCAAGCATCTTGGCGTGGGTTGCGTTGGGGAATTTGATCAAATGCAGAGACGCATCAATCAGCTCAAGCACATTATGCGGCGGAATTGAGGTTGCCATGCCTACGGCAATGCCTTGGGCGCCATTGGCCAACAAATTCGGAAAGGCGGCAGGCAGGATCACAGGCTCTTCGCCCTCACCATCATAGGTCTGACGAAAATCGACGGCATCCTCATCAATACCATCAAGCAACAGCTGGGCGACATAAGTTAGCCGTGCCTCGGTATAGCGCATGGCGGCGGCGTTATCGCCATCAATATTGCCAAAATTCCCTTGCCCATCCACTAAGCGATAGCGCATGGCAAACTCTTGCGCCAATCGCACCATGGCATCATAAATCGCGGCGTCACCATGAGGGTGAAACTTACCCATAACATCGCCGACCACTCGCGCGGATTTCTTAAAGGCCAAACCAGGATCAAGCTTAAGCTGACGCATGGCAAACAAGAGGCGGCGGTGAACAGGTTTCAGGCCATCACGCACATCAGGGAGAGACCTTGAGGTAATGGTCGATAACGCATAGGCCAGATATCGCTGGCTCAATTCTGATGAGAAATCGGTTTTGATCAATTCGTTATCAGCCATGCTCTTTATCCTCAGCCAGATGCCCTGCAGTCTGGGTTTCATTTCGACCAATATGTTCTAATGGAAACTCTGTCATTACCAAATCTTCTAATCGCTGACGCGCCTCTGCCATAGGCAAGTGATGGATGCCAAAAATCTGGCGACCGATAAAATGTCCGGTCATACGAATACCATTGATAACATCTTCTTCAAGTGGTTTTCTTGGCCCGCCCAGAAAACCCGGCAAGACCAAAAGCCGCGGCGCGTGATCCCCTGCTGCCATCGCGGTCACCGCGCCGCCACTGCGTGGGCTAACATATTCGAGGTCATGGGTAACGCCGCTAACGATACAGCGATCTAATTTAAGCCCGAATCCAGCCACCGATAACAATCCGATTTCCCACCGAATATAAGCGGCCAGCCATAGGGCCGACTCTGTATCTGAGGCCAAGAGATGAATCATAGCAAGACTGGCATCATAAACCGTGTCTGCCGGTTCGCGTTCTGCCAACGCCCCTTGGATCAGCGCACATAAGGACGATAACGCCGTTAGCCGCAAGCGATCATCCAAGATACGGGCGGCGTTTGCCGAAACCATTTCAACCGCCATGCTTCCTAAATGTTCATCCAGTCTTGCTCGCCAGGAAATGCTAACCTCATTCCCCGGTTGCAAGATTGGCCGATGTGTTCGGGATTGCCCCCCACGCACTAGGCCAGCATGACGGCCATGATGCTCGGTTAAGACTTGCACCACGGCGGCGTCCTCTCCAAAAGGACGGCTGGAAATAATGATCGCGTTATCTGTCCATTCGGGCATGATCAGGCGTTAAAATCTAAATCCCAATCCCGATAACGGGCAGGATCATCTATCCAGTTGCGGCGAAATTTGACATGGGTAAAGAGATGCACACGCCGACCTAGCATCTGTTCCAATTCAAGCCGTGCCGCTTTGCCAATGCGGCCAATAGTCTTGCCCCCTTGCCCAAGGATAATGCCGCGATGCCCCTCTCTGGCGACATAGATGGAACACCGCACCTCGGCGCTATCATCCTCGCGTTCTTGCCAGCTTTCGGTTTCCACGGTTAATTGGTAGGGCAATTCTTCATGCAGGTTGAGAAACAGTTTTTCTCTTAAAATTTCTGCCGCTAGTAAGCGTTGCGGCAAATCTGATAGATCATCAGGATCATAAAGATAAGGCCCTTCTGGCATTTGTTCAGCAAGCCAAGCCAAAATATCATCTGTGCCTTTGGCTTTTTCTGCGGATACCATGAACACCTTGTCAAACGCATAGCCATCAGACAATTCTTTCGTCCGCTTGATCACTTGTTCCGGCGAAGTGAGATCAATTTTATTCAAAACCAGAACTGCTTTGATCTGTTTTTCTTTCATGCTGGCAATGATGCGTTTGGTATCATCGTCAATCTGGCTTCGGGCGCAATCATGAACCAACATGATCACATCACTATCCCCTGCGCCCTGCCACGCCGCGCTGACCATAGCGCGGTCAAGCCGCCGTTTGGGTTGAAAAATCCCCGGCGTATCGACAAAGATGACTTGGCTTTCGCCATGCATGGCGATGCCGCGAATACAGCTTCGGGTGGTTTGAACCTTTGGCGTGACTATGCTGACCTTATGACCAACAAAGGTATTCATTAAGGTGGATTTGCCCGCGTTTGGGGCACCGATAAGGGATACAAAACCGGCTCTAGTCATGAGGATTCACCCCTGTTTTTATAGTGTGTGATGCCTTGGCCATCATATCCAGCATCTTTTGCGCCGCCCGTTGTTCGGCTTGACGCCGTGATCCGCCTTGGGCCTTGGCCACTTGCCCTGCCAAAGACACCTCTACTGTCAATTCCGGCGCATGATCAGGGCCTGTTCGGTCGATCATCGCATATTCAGGTAACACCGCATGCTGGGCTAGCGCATATTCTTGCAGACGCGTTTTTGCGTCTTTTTCCGCCACCGCAAATTGGATCAGCCTATCCCCCCAAATTTCATGGGTGATGTGTCTTGCCGCCTCAAGCCCACCATCACGCCAGATCGCCCCAATCAAGGCCTCAAGCGCATCAGCAAGACCTTTCTGGGATGCGGTTAGGGCTGTGTCTTGTGCCTGTATCGCCTCATCTAGCCCGATCTCTTTTGCCAATTCTGCCATGGTAGAATTATCCACACAATCGGCATAAAGCCGGGTCATTATCCCTTCGCGCGCCTTGGTTACTTGTTCAAAGATCGCATCAGCAATAATTAGATTAATGACGCGATCACCCAAGAATTCCAACCGC
>JALRFL010000101.1 GCA_023259875.1 Alphaproteobacteria bacterium | reverse complement strand
CGTCTTGGGCTTACTGCTATTCCCATGGAGGCGGATACAGGCCCCATTGGCGGAGATATGAGCCATGAGTTCGTTATTCTGGCTGATACCGGCGAAAGCGAGGTCTTTTGTCATAAGGATTGGCTGAATTACAGCCTTGATGCAGGTGAGGTGGATTATCAGGCGGATCTTCAACCGATTGTTGACCGTTTTACTTCACTTTATGCGGTTACGGATGAAAAGCATGATGCCAAATCCTGTCCGGTTAAGGCTGATGATTTGGTCACAACACGCGGCATTGAGGTTGGGCATATCTTTTATTTCGGGGATAAATATTCTACGCCAATGGGGGCGGTGGTCGCTGATGATACGGGGAAATCCACCGCTGTCCATATGGGGTCTTATGGCATTGGGGTGTCGCGTTTGGTTGGCGGAATTATTGAGGCCAGCCACGATGATAAAGGCATTATCTGGCCGGAATCTGTTGCCCCATTTGATGTTGCGGTGGTTAATCTTAAACCCGGAAATGCCGAATGTGACGCCGCGGTGGAGGATTTATACCGCCGCCTTCAAGACGCCGGCTTTGATGTTTTGATGGATGACAGTTCCGATAGCGCAGGCGCAAAGCTCAACACCATGGATTTGATCGGAATTCCGCGTCAGATTGTCATTGGCCCAAGAGGCATGGCAAATGGTGAGGTGGAGTTCAAAATCCGCAAAACAGGGGCAAGCCAGACGCTGTCACCTGATGCAGCATTTAACGCCATCATGGAAACACGCTAAATGGGCGGCGTGTTTAGCCATTTTGAACGCATGTTGGCCTTGCGGTATATCCGCTCGCGCCGATCCGAAGGCTTTATTTCGGTGATTGCATGGTTTTCGCTGTTGGGCATTAGCCTTGGGGTGGCAACACTGATTATCGTCATGTCGGTGATGAATGGCTTTCGGGATGAGTTGGTGGGGCGTATCCTTGGCTTGAATGGGCATCTTGTGATTTACAGCGATGGCCAGCAAGGGATTGAACAATACGACACCCTCGCTGGCCGCATTGCTGGCATTCCCGGTATTTTAGCCGTTACCCCACAAATTGAGGGGCAGGTCATGGCCACCGCCAACAGCTATGCCTCTGGCGCGGTGGTGCGTGGGGTGCGCTGGGAAGATTTAGCGGCGCGGCGACCTTTATGGGATGTGTTGGATGAAGCCAGCATTGAAGGCCTTAAAAAAGGTCAGGCGGTATTGATAGGGCATGAATTGGCACGAACGCTGGGGGTGAAATCTGGTGATAGCCTATCGCTCTTATCGCCGCGAGGAAAAACAACCCCCTTTGGCACGATTCCGGAACGCCGGTCGTTTCAAATCGCTGGTGTTTTTGATGTTGGCATGCACGAATATGATAAGGCCTTTATCTTTATGCCGCTTGATGACGCGCAATCCTTTTTTGCTATGGATAATCGGGTAACGGCATTGGAAATCTATGCCCGTGATGTGAATAGCACCGATATCATCCGCCAAAATATCGACCAGACCACAGGCAAAGGTTTGCGCGTGTTTGATTGGCGGCAACGCAATAAAGGTTTCCTTAATGCGCTGAATGTGGAACGCAATGTGATGTTTATCATTTTGTCGCTGATTATTCTGGTCGCGGCTTTTAATATCATTTCCTCAATGATCATGCTGGTACGGTCGAAAAATAACGATATCGCGGTTTTGCGCGCCATGGGGGCGACTAAAGGGTCTATTATGCGGGTGTTCATGATGACCGGATCAAGCATTGGGCTTATTGGCACGGTGGTTGGGACATTGTTAGGTCTTACCTTTTGCTGGAATATCGATACGATCAAGAACGCATTAGAAAGCCTGACAGGAACGGAATTATTTGCCGCGGAAATCTATTTTCTTTCGACCTTGCCAGCAAAAGTTGACCCTCATGAGGTGATCAATGTGATTATTATGGCGATTGTGCTGTCCTTCTTGTCGTCGGTTTATCCGGCGTGGCGCGCCTCGCGCATTGCCCCAGCGGAGGCGTTGCGTTATGGCTGATTGTATCGCACCATCAGACACTGCCCCTCCCCTGATTCTTAACGGCATCTCAAAGGCGTTTCAGCAAGGCGACCGTAAAGTGAATGTGTTGAATGATGTGTCGTTATCGCTTCAAAAGGGTGAGCTGGTCGCGCTGGTTGGGCCAAGTGGGTCTGGGAAAACTACCTTGCTTAATATCGCAGGATTATTGGAGCGCCCTGACACGGGACAGGTGACCATCAACGGAAAAGCCACGCACCGGCTTAATGATCGTGAGATATCAGCCTTGCGGCGCAAATCCCTTGGTTTTGTGTTTCAGTTTCATCGCCTGTTGCCAGAGTTTTCTGCGGTGGAAAACATTGTTATTCCCCAGATCATGAACAGATTATCGCGTACCATAGCCGAGGAACGCGCAGATCAATTGCTGGAAATGATTGGCCTTTCTGACAGGCGAGGGCACCGCCCCGGACAGCTTTCAGGTGGTGAACAGCAACGGGTGGCTATCGCCAGAGCGGTGGCAAATGTGCCTGCGGTCTTATTGGCGGATGAGCCCACCGGTAACCTTGACCCAGAAACCGCCGCAGATGTGTTTCAGCATCTTGTGGCGGTGTTGCGCTCTACACAGACCGCGGCGCTGATTGTTACCCATAACTTAGAGCTGGCGAAATCCATGGATCGGGTGTTAACGATTCGCAACGGCGAGTTGGTGGAATAAGCCAAAACACCAACCCTTATGCTGGCGGTTTTCAATAGGATAGTTTCATGACGCTTGTCAGGATTGTCACCCATGGGCGATAGTGTTGCTATGTCGTCGTCTTCTCCTTTTGTTCATCTCCGCGCGCATTCATCCTATTCTCTGGCTGAGGGAATGTTGCCTGTAAAAGCCTTGGTCGCTCAAGTGGCGGCGATGGATCAGCCTGCGCTGGCGTTAACCGATAGCTTTAACAATTATGGCGCGCTTGAGTTTTCCTATGAGGCCATGAGCAAAGGGATACAGCCGATAATCGGTGCTCAAGTCACCTTGCGCGATAAGATAAGCGACAATCCAAATGGTGAGATTGTTTTGCTGGTTCAAAATGAAGACGGCTGGAGCAACCTGTCTTTGATGATGTCCAAGGCCTTATTGGCAGGGGATCATGAGCCAGCGATTGACCTGTCTGACTTGCAGCACCATAGCGCAGGGCTTATTGCCCTCTCTGGTGGGGCAAAGCGTGGGTTTGTGGCCGCGCCTCTGGCGGAAAATCAACATGATCTGGCGCGTCGCCGCCTCACGGAACTGGCGGCTATGTTCCCGCAAAGGCTTTATGTTGAAATTCAGCGTCACGGCACAGAGCGAGAGGCCGTGATTGAGCCGAATTTGCTGGAATTGGCCTATGCGCTGAACTTGCCCCTTGTTGCCACCAATGACTGTTATTTTGGCAAAAGGACTGATGCTGACGCGCATGATGTGTTGCTGTGCATATCAGAAGGAAAAACCCTCTACCACGAAGATCGCCGCCAAGAAACCGATGAGCATTATCTGAAATCCGGGTCAGAAATGATGGCGTTGTTTGCGGATTTGCCAGAAGCCTATGAGAATACGGCAATCATTGCGCGCCGCTGTGCTTTTGCGGTGAAAAAACGCAAACCGCTATTGCCGCCCTTTGATACCCCTGATGGCAGTGATGAAAAAAACTGGTTAAAAAACTTGGCGCAACAGGGGCTAGATGACCGGCTGAAAACATTGGTGGGTAGTAAGGGGTATGAACACCAAAACGCCGATGACATGCGCGATGCCTATCAAAAGCGGCTTGATCAGGAGATGGGTATTATCACCCAGATGGGCTTTGCTGGTTATTTTCTCATTGTTGCGGATTTTATCAATTGGGCAAAACAGCAAGGCATACCGGTTGGCCCGGGACGAGGATCAGGCGCAGGGTCGCTTGCAGGATATGCGCTTGGCATCACGGATCTTGACCCTATCCGGTGGGGGCTTTTGTTTGAACGGTTTTTGAATCCTGAACGCATATCCATGCCTGATTTTGATATTGATTTCTGCCAAGATCGCCGCGAGGAGGTGATCGCTTATGTTCAGCAAAAATATGGCACGGATCGGGTGGCACAGATCATCACCTTTGGAAGTTTGCAGGCACGCGCCGCTTTGCGTGACGCTGGCCGGGTGATGGGGATGCCTTATAGTCAAGTTGATCGTATTGCCAAATTGGTACCTAGCAATCCGGCAAAACCGGTGAAATTGGTAGAGGCCCTCAAAACGGAAAAAGACTTAAAAGAAGCCGTGGATGCCGATAAGCAGGTCACCGATCTGATGAAGGTGTCTATCCAAATTGAGGGTCTGCTTAGACATTCCTCTACCCACGCGGCAGGATTGGTGATTGGTGATCGCCCCTTGGCTGAACTTGTTCCCTTAACCCAAGACCCACGGTCAGAATTGCCTGTCACCCAGTTTAATATGAAATCGGTTGAAGACGCAGGGCTGGTCAAGTTTGATTTTCTAGGATTGAAAACCCTAACGGTGTTGCAGGTTGCTCTTGATCTGATTAGGCGCAAAGGCATCACGATGGATTTAGAGGATATTCCGCTTGAGGATGACGCCACTTTTGCCATGTTAGGGGAAGGCGATACCGTCGGGCTGTTTCAGCTGGAATCTAGCGGAATGCGTGAAGTGCTTAAAGGCCTTAAGCCTGACCGTTTTGAAGATATTATTGCGGTGGTTGCGCTTTACCGCCCCGGCCCCATGGAAAACATCCCGAAATATATTGCCCGAAAGCATGGCCGCGAAGAGGTCAATTATATGCACCCGTTGCTTGAACCGGTGCTGGACGAAACTTACGGGATTATGATTTATCAGGAACAGGTTCAGAGGGCAGCGCAGGTCTTATCCGGATATAGCCTTGGGAAAGCTGATATCTTGCGCCGAGCCATGGGGAAGAAGATCGAATCGGAAATGGCGGCTCAGCGTGATGAGTTTGTTGCTGGCGCAGAGAAAAATAACATTGATAAAAAACTGGCAGGGCAGATTTTTGATCAGATTAGTGCCTTTGCTGGTTATGGCTTTAACAAATCCCACGCCGCCGCCTATGCCTTGATCGCATGGCAGACGGCGTGGCTGAAACGCCATCATACGGCGGAGTTTTTAGCCGCTTTGATGACGCTAGATATGGGCAATACTGATAAGCTTGCGGTTTTTCGTCAAGATTGTCTGCATTATGATATTGCGATGTTGCCGCCTTCGGTTAATCATTCTGAGGCCAATTTCACCGTTGATAAAACGGATCAAGGAGAAGCCCTGCGTTATGGCCTTGGGGCTATCCGCAATGTTGGCTATGAGGTGATGAAGGCGATTGTTGCCGAGCGCGATCGTGGTGGGGCGTTTGCTTCGCTTGAGGATTTCGCAAGCCGTGCCGGGGCTAATCTGAATCGGCGTATGCTGGAAAACCTGATCAAATCTGGCGCATTAGATGATTTTGGACATCCTCGTGCCACCTTGTTTGACGCCGTTGAGCGTATCCTTTCTCATGCCCAAATCGCTAAAAGAGAGGCCGAAACCTCACAAGACAATCTTTTTAACGCGGTGGAAGGGGTAAATCTGGATATCCCCCTTAAGACCCATCAGGAATGGGATTCCAAAGATAAACTTCATTTCGAAATGGAAGCCCTAGGCCTTTATCTCAGCGCGCACCCGTTAGATGATTATAAAGAACAATTAGCCCCTCTTAATATTACCCTTGCCAGCCAGATCAGTGAAAAACTGGCCTTAGGGGATGAGACGGTGACGCTTCATTTTGCTGGTATGGTGTCATCGCGTCAGATCAGAACCTCACAAAGCAATAACCGCTATGCGTTTGTTCAGGTGACTGACCCAACAGGCATGATTGAGTTCACCTTGTTTAGTGATATTTTGTCCGCATCAGAAGCCCATTTGAGCGAAAACACCCCGATCTATATCAAGGCCGATGCGCGGCGCGAAGATGACCGTATTAAATTGTTGGCAAAAGAAGTTCTGCCTCTAGAAACAGCCATTGATAGCAAAACATTGGCGATGGTTGTTCATGTCATGGAACCGTCTGCCCTGGAAGGCATTGCTAGTGGGGTTGAGCGTGATGGCGAGGGGCGGCAAAAACTGTTGCTGAAAATGCACGTCCAAACCCATGAGGTCGTGATCAAACTACCTGGCAATTATAAACTTAGCCAAGGGTGCCGACAGCATATCAAATCGCTTGATGGGGTGGGTTCAATCACTAGCGTATTCTTATAAAGCCGCAAACCCATCAGCAAACTGATCACATCACCCCCAAAAGGGGTGTGTTGTTAGCGCAACCGAAGAACATTATACAAAACCGCTTGCAAAAATTGCTCTGCTGGTCTAGGTAATGCCAACCGGCGTTGTGCCGGAATTCACACATGAAGTCGGTGATTTTTGGTGAGAAAGCCAAATATGACCATCTGGTGGGGTTTTCCCTTTCACTTCATGGAGGCAAACCGGAGAAGGAGCATCCTATGTCAATGCCTAGTTTTACTATGCGCCAATTGCTTGAAGCTGGCGTTCATTTTGGTCACCATACCCGTCGCTGGAACCCTAAGATGAAGCCGTTCATCTTTGGTGATCGTAACAATATTCATATTCTTAACCTGCAACAGACCGTGCCTATGCTTTATCAAGCGCTTGAGGCGGTGAGTCAGGTGGCGGCAAATGGTGGCCGTATTCTTTTTGTTGGCACAAAACCATCCGCCGCAGAGGTTGTGGCCGAAGCCGCGCGTTCTTGTGGCCAGTATTTTGTTAATCATCGTTGGCTTGGCGGTATGTTGACCAACTGGTCAACCGTGTCCCAATCCATTCGCCGCTTGCGCGAAATGGAAGAGCGCCTTGATAGTGAGGAAGCCAATTCTTTAACCAAAAAAGAGAAGCTTCAGCTCACACGCGAGCGTGATAAGCTTGAAAAAACTCTTGGTGGGATTAAGGAAATGGGCGGCCTGCCTGATCTGATCTTTGTTATTGATACCAACAAAGAAGATATTGCTGTCAAAGAGGCTAATGTTCTCAATATTCCAGTAGTCGCGGTGGTTGATAGTAACGCCAACCCTGATGGCGTGGATTATATTATTCCGGGCAATGATGATGCGTTGCGTGCCATCAGCCTTTATTGCGATCTGGTGGCTGGTTCTGTTATCGAAGGATTGAAAAAGGAAATCATTCGCGATGGCGGTGACATGGGCGAAGATATTGCCCCTGTTGAAGACGCTATTGCCGTTGACGCGGCTAGCGAAGACGCTCCTGCTTCAGCAGAAGCAGAAGCCACAGCAGAAGCCGCACCAGTGGCTGAAACCCCAGCGGAAGCACCTGCTGACGAAGCTAAGGCCTAAATCAGGGCTGTTCGTTCGGTTTTTTTTCAGATATCCGTGTCACTAGCTGACACGGATGATCTCTACGAAACGCAAGATCAAATCAACATGATGTTAAGGACAGAATAATGGCAATTACTTCAGAAATGGTCAAAGAACTTCGCGCCTCAACTGGCGCAGGAATGATGGACTGCAAAAAAGCACTTGATGAAACTGGCGGTGATATTGAGGCCGCAGTGGATTGGTTGCGCAAGAAAGGCCTTGCCGCTGCTGCCAAGAAATCCAGCCGTGTCGCCAGCGAAGGTCTGGTTGCGGTCAAAACGGATGGCAGTGTTGGCGCAGTTGTTGAGGTGAACTCAGAAACCGATTTCGTCTCACGCAATGATGAGTTTCAAGATTTTGCCAGAACATTGGCTGAACTTGGCACAAGCGTGAATGATGTTGAGGCACTGATGGCGGCTTCCTATCCGGGGGCTGGTCATGCGGTGGCAGACGAATTGACGGCTAAAATTGCGCGCATTGGTGAAAATATGTCTGTTCGCCGGGTGGCTAAACTTGCCGTCGATCAGGGCACGGTCGTATCTTATGTTCATAATGCTATCGCTGATGGAATGGGTAAGATTGGTGTTCTGGTGGCGTTGTCGTCATCTGCTGGTGATGATGTTTTGCAAGGGCTTGGTAAGCAGATTGCCATGCATATCGCCGCCACCGCGCCTGCTAGCCTGAGCGAAGATGATCTTGATCCTGAATATGTTGCGCGTGAGCGTCAAGTCTTGGTTGATCAAGCTGTTCAATCTGGTAAGACCCCTGAAATTGCCGAAAAGATGGTCGAAGGCCGCATGAAGAAATTCATGAAAGAGGTGGTTTTGCTTGAACAAGTTTTTGTCATGGATGGCGAAACTATTGTTAGCCAAGTTATCGAAAACGCGGCTAAAGAGGCCGGAACACCTATCACCCTGACGGCATTTGTCCGCTTTAAACTGGGTGATGGCATCGAAAAGGAAGAAAAAGACTTCGCCGCTGAGGTCGCCGAACAACTTGGGCGTTGATTTCTCCTAGCCATCACGGGGTGAAATGCGTTAATCTTTGGCATCAGCGTGATCAGATTGCGCTGGTGCTTTTTTTAAGGTGCGACTTTGTTTTGTGCCTAGGTATTAAAGGGGAATATGATGACTGGAAATCTTGGCGCTCATAATTATAAGCGTGTGTTGTTAAAGATTTCTGGGGAATCCCTGATGGGTGAACGCAGTTACGGCATTGACCCCAACATGGTTGCCCGTACCGCCGAAGAAATAAAAACGGTCAGGGATCAAGGGATTGAGATTTGCCTCGTTATTGGTGGTGGTAATATTTTCCGTGGGATTTCTGGGGCGGCATCTGGAATGGAACGCGCCACAGGTGATTATATGGGGATGCTGGCCACCGTGATGAATGCGCTAGCCATGCAAAATGCGCTTGAGGACATTGGGGTTGATACCCGGGTGCTGTCTGCGCTTCCTATTAGCGCGGTTTGTGAGCCATATATCCGCCGCCGTGCCAAACGCCATATCGAAAAAGGTCGGGTTGTGATCTTTGCCGCCGGAACAGGAAATCCGTTCTTTACTACCGATACCGCCGCTGCGTTACGCGCCACGGAAATGAATTGTGACTTAATCCTTAAGGGCACGCGTGTTGATGGTGTGTATTCGGCTGATCCAGAAAAAGACCCGAATGCCATACATCATCCACAATTGACCTATATGGATGTGTTGTCGCGTGATCTGGGGGTGATGGATGCCTCTGCTATTTCGCTGGCACGGGAAAATGAAATCCCGATGATCGTCTTTTCGATCGAAAAACAAGGCAGTTTTGAGCGCGTCTTACGGCATGAAGACAAATATACGCTGATTACAGATTAACAAGGAGACACAGGTATGAGCTTAAATCTGGATGACACAAAAAGGCGTATGCAAGGCGCTATCGCCGCATTGGAAACGGAGTTTCAAGGGCTGAGAACTGGTCGTGCGTCTGCTGGTATGCTGGAGCCAATCACGGTTGATGCTTATGGCGCGAAAATGCCCATTAATCAGGTGGGCAATATCTCTGTGCCCGAAGCACGCTTGCTAACGGTTCAGGTTTGGGATCAATCCATGACAGCCGCGGTGGAAAAAGCTATCAGAGTATCGGATCTAGGGCTTAATCCCCAAGCCGAAGGCAGTCTGATCCGGATTCCAGTGCCGGATTTATCATCCGAACGGCGCGAAGAATTAGCCAAGGTGGCAGGCAAATATGCCGAAGCGGCAAGAGTGTCTATTCGCAATGTGCGCCGCGATGCGATTGAACAGGTGCGCAAAGGGGAAAAAGATGGTGATTATGGCGAAGATGAACGCCATGGCCTAGAAGCAAAAATACAAAAACTTACGGATGAAAATGTCAGTAAAGTGGATGAATTGTTGGCAAGCAAAGAAAAAGATATCAAAACCGTTTAGTAGAGTTAGCAATGAAAAATACTGTTCCGCATCATTTGGCCATTATCATGGATGGCAACCGGCGCTGGGCCAGCCAACGCGGCCTTCCGGCAAAGGCTGGCCATATGCAGGGCACAACAGCGGTTGAATCCATTGCCGAACACGCTCAACACTGCGGCATTCCATGGCTAACCTTGTTTGCGTTTTCAACTGAAAATTGGAAGCGTCCAGAAAAGGAAGTCACCGATATCTTTAGTGTTTTCCGTTATTTTCTTGATCGCAAAGGGCAGAAGTTAATTGATAAAAATATCCGTTTGCGTGTGATTGGTGATACCTCGCGGTTTCCAACCCGTATTCAACGCTCAGTCCATGATTTGGTTGACCGGTCAAAAGAAAACACAGGTCTTAACCTGACCGTGGCGCTGAATTATGGCGGCAAGTCGGATATCGTCAATGCCGCACGCCAGATCAACGCCCTAATCAAAGCCGGCAGGCTAAACGAAGACGATATTACCCCAGATGTTGTGAAAGCCAATCTTGAAACCGCCTCACTTCCACCAGTTGATCTTTTGATCAGAACCAGCAACGAAAAGCGCGTTTCTAACTTTATGCTGTGGGAATTGGCCTATGCGGAGATGAGTTTCGTTGAGCCATTATGGCCAGATTTTACCCCAGCAGAATTGGATAAGGTGCTGTTGGATTATAGCGACAGAGAAAGGCGTTTTGGCGGTGATGCCATGCTGACTGATCAAAAAACCGGATCAGCAGGCTAACCAAGGATGAGAGCAGAGCGTGTTAACTAATGGCCATCAATCAGAAGGAAACCTTTAGCCGCCTGATCACCGCTGTTATTCTGCTTCCCCTGCTATTGGTGCTGATGATGGGCGGTGTTCCGGCCATGATCTTAGCCATGAGTTTTGTTCTTTTTATGGGGTGGGAGTTATTTCTTTCGGTCAAGAATGACCGCATTGATGGGCTGTCTCTTATGGCTCTTTTTGCCATTGGGCTTCCTGCACTGCTTGCGTTTCTGGGAATAAAATTGGAATGGCATATCTCTGCCCTTATGATGATGCAAACCCTTGCTTGGTCTGCGCTTGTGGTAATCGGTATTTTTGTTTTTCGTCATGTTTCCGGCATCATCATGATGATAGGTCTTTCCGTTTTAGGCTGGTCACTGGTTCAGTTGTTAGCAGTTGAGTTTGGCGGCATATGGTTGGCGCTTTGCTTGTTGACGGTGGCGGTGGTGGACACCATGGGTTATCTTGCCGGGCGACAATTTGGCGGGCCGAAATTATGCCCAGCGATTAGCCCTGCTAAGACATGGAGCGGTGCCATAGCAGGCGTGATCTTTAGCCCTTTGCCCTTTGCCATCTATAGCCTTTGGTATGATACACCCATGTGGCCGGTGCTTTTTGCCTTGGGGATTGGGGCAGTGTCAATTCTTGGGGATTTGATGGAATCTTGGTTTAAGCGCCGGCATCAGATCAAAGATATGGGACAAATCTTGCCGGGTCATGGCGGCCTTCTGGATCGTTTTGATGGCTCGGTTTTGGCCGTGCCTTTGCTTTATGCCCTTCTATCAATGGGATGGTTGGGATGACAGAGCGGGCTAAGACATCGCTTGCGGTATTAGGGGCAACGGGGTCTATTGGGCGTTCGGTACTGGACATTGTTGGCCGATACCCTGACCGTTATGAGATTATGGTGTTGGCCGCCCATCATAACGCCGAAGCGTTAGCCGAATTGGCTTTGCAGCATCGTCCACGCCATGTGGTGTTGACCGGCTCTGAAGCCTTCCCTTTGCTAGAATCACGCTTGTCTGAAACCGATATCCACCTGCATCAGGGGGATGCGGCTTTGCTGTCTTGTCTTGATGAAGATATTGATCTGACGGTAAATGGGATAAGCGGCATTGCTGGTCTTTTGCCGAGTTTAAGGGTTTTGCAACATGGCGGAACCCTTGCTATTGCGAATAAGGAATCGTTGGTCGCGGCAGGCGCGCTTCTCAAAGATACTTGTCAGCGTTATGACGGCATCATTCTGCCAACAGATTCAGAGCATAACGCAATTTTTCAAGTATGGTATGAACGCCATGTGAAAACCATCAGTCACATTACTCTCACCGCATCAGGGGGGCCGTTTTTAACAACCCCGATTGAAGATTTCCCCCATATCACTGCTGAACAGGCGTTGCGTCATCCGCGCTGGTCAATGGGGCCAAAGATCAGCATTGATTCGGCGACCATGATGAATAAAGGCCTTGAGATCATTGAGGCTTGTGTCCTTTTCGATTTGCCGGAACATCAGGTTGAGGTGATGGTACATCCGCAATCTGTCATTCATGGGATGATCACTTATTCTGATGGCAGTACCTTGGCGCAACTTGGGCCTGCGGATATGCGTGTGCCATTGTCTTATGTTTTGGCATGGCCTGACCGGTTGCCATGGCTAGCAGAGTCTCAAGACGCAACAGATCACCCAAAATTGGATTTTTCAAAACTAGATTTTATGCCGCTTGATCCGGCGCGGTTTCCGTCGGTGGAATTGGCAAGACAAGCATGGCGGCAAGGCGGATTAGCGCCATGTATCATGAACGCCGCAAATGAGGTGGCGGTCACGGCGTTTCTTCAGCACCAGATTGGTTTTGCCGATATCATGGCTAGCGTTGAACATACGCTTTCTGTTATGTCTGTAGGCAAGGAAATCAGTTTAGAATCTGTGTTAGATAGCAATGATGAAGCCATGGCCGTTACCCGATCATGGATAGCCAAAAAGGGAAAATAAATGCTGGATGTTGTGATCTATATCACTGGATTTTTGTTTGTCCTGACGCTGATTGTTTTTGTCCACGAATGGGGGCATTTCTGGGCGGCAAGACGATCAGGTGTTTATGTTGAGGTGTTTTCTGTTGGTTTTGGCAAAGAAGTGTTTGGATGGCATGACCGTTATGGTACGCGCTGGCGATTTTCGGCTATTCCTCTGGGCGGTTATGTTCGGATGCGCGGTGACAAAGACCCGTCCGGCATCCCTGATCCAGAACAAAGCCATGAGGAAGGCAGTTTTATGGGGGCATCTTTAGGCCAGCGTGCCTTTATTGTTGCCATGGGGCCGATTGCGAATTTCATTCTCGGCATTGCCATTTTTGCTGTGATTTTTATGACTATTGGTAAGCCTATAGCGCCGCCTGTTGTTGATGATTTGGTCGAAGGTGGTGCCGCCGAACAGGCCGGATTCATTCCGGGTGACCGCATTATCAGCATTAATGCCTACCGAATTACCGATTTTAATGATTTGCGTATGCTAGTTGCAGAAAACCCTGGGCGTGAATTGTCTGTGGTGATCCGCCGTGATGGCAGAGAAATGGATATCATGGTCACGCCAAGCGTGATTACCCAAGAATGTAGCGGCGCACAATATGGTCAGCTTGGGGTCATTAATACGAGCGGTGAAATTGCCACCCTAGGTTTGGGTCAGTCCATCGTGGCTGCTGGCAAAGAAAGTTATCTCTTATCTATGGCAATGTTGCGTGGGCTTGGGCGTCTGGTGACAGGGCAGGCCAATAAAGGGGAAATGGGCGGCCCTGTGAAAATTGCGGAAATCACTGGGGCGGCGGCAAAACAAGCCGTAGAGGAACGCCAATTGGTTCGGTTTTTTCTGTTGATTGCGGCGCTTTCCATTAATCTTGGATTTATTAACCTGCTTCCTGTTCCTGCGCTTGATGGTGGGCATCTTACCTTTTTTGGATTAGAGGCCATGATGCGGCGTCCTCTGACCCCTGCCTTACAGGAATGGGTGATGCGCATTGGTATTGCATTTCTTTTAAGTCTTATTCTGTTGGTGACGGTTTTTGATATCTTTAGTTGGGTGACATCATCCTGCTAGCAGAGCGTCTGGTTTTTGTCAGGCGCAATAAAGCGTAAGTGCTTTGACTGGCAGGCCAGTTAGCCTATACTGTCATGGAAATATGATTGAGGTTTAAGATGTCCAAGCTGATCCGGTTTGTTGCTGTTATTTTTATGGCTCAGTTGTTAATGGCAACAGCCGTTCGTGCGCAGGATGGCACGATTACGATATCTGAGATTACGATTGAAGGCGCTAAACGGGTAAGTCCGGCGACTATTCGGTCTTATATGCCGGTTGGTGTTGGTGATCAGATTTCACCAGATCAGCTAAACGGGATTATCCGCTCGCTCTTTGCCACTGATCTTTTCCATGATGTGTCTTTGCGTTTGGATGGGGATAATCTGGTGGTTGTGGTTGATGAAAACCCGATCATTAACCGCGTTAATATCGAAGGCAATGATGTGATCAAAGATGATCGCCTATTGGATATTTTGAATATTCGGCCACGGCGGGTGTTTACGCGTAAAATTGCTCTTGATGGCAAGGCCGTATTGATGGAAGTTTATCGCCAGAATGGGCGTTACGCGGCCACCATCGAACCCAAGATTATTGAATTGCCAGATAAGCGTGTTGATCTGGTGTTTGAGGTTGACGAAGGCCCATTGATTAAGATCAGCAAAATCAAGTTTATCGGTAATCAGCAATTTAGCGACAGGGCTTTGCGCAATGTCATCGCCTCAAGAGAAAGGAAATGGTATGTCTTTTTGTCAAGCAATGACAAATATGATGCCGCTCGGCTGGCGCTAGATGAACAGCAACTGCGTGAATTTTATCTCCAAAACGGTTTTGCGGATTTCAGTGTTATTCGCTCTTCGGGCGAATTGCTTCCTGATCGTAGCGGCTTTATCTTGACCTTTCATGTTGATGAAGGTGAGCAATATACCGTTTCCGAAGTCGTGATTAATTCCGATATCGAAAATGTTGACACCGACACCATGCTTGGCGAAAGCACCATCACGGTTGGGGATATTTATGATGTTCGCTATCTTGATGAAAGCTTGTCTAGAATAACGGATAAATTAGGGGAATTTGGCTATGCTTTTGTCAATGTCGAACCTGATTTTGAACTGGATCAAGAAAACAATTCGCTAAAGGTGATCATTAACATTGGCCGGGCACAGCGCAATTTTGTTGAAGAAATTCGCATTAACGGAAATGATCGCACGCTTGATCGCGTGATCCGCCGCCGGTTTGAGATTGTGGAAGGCGACAGTTTTAATCAGTTACGGTTGAGCAATTCTATCCGAAACATTCGCAACCTTGGATATTTTTCTAATGTTCAGAGCAAAGTGTTGCCGGGAACGCAATCCGACCAGTCGGTCATTGATGTGACGGTGGAAGAACAATCCACAGGCACTTTCTCGCTTGGGTTTGGCTATTCTTCTTTGGATAATGGTTCTGTTCAGATTGGTATTGAGGAAAGCAATTTCCTTGGAACGGGTCGCGGTGTTCGCGCCAATGCCGCGGTATCGTCAAACAAATCCAATTTTCGTCTTGGTATCACCGAACCTTATCTTTGGGATCGGGAGTTATTGGGTAGCTTGGATGTCTTCAGGGATGAGGATAAATATACCAATGTGACTGTTGAAAGAACCGGATTTGATACCGCAGTGGGCTTTCGTGCCCGTGACAATTATTATCACCGCATCAGCTATCTCTTAGCCGAAACTCAAACCACTAGCAGTTCCACCACAGCAACATCCACCAGTGGTGATGAAGGTGGCAAAATTATATCTGAGATTGGCTATGCTCTGTCTCAAGATAAGCGTGATAACCGGTTTGATCCGAGAGAAGGCCATTATTGGAGACTGTCTAACAGCATCTCAGGGCTTGGCGGTGATGTGCAATACATCAAATCAACGGTAAGGGGCCAATATTTCATGCCCTTTGCGTTCAAGCGCGCGGTCTTGGGCTTCGATGGATCAATCGGTGTCGTCGATGGTCTTGGTGAAAATGTCTCACGATCAAACCGATTTGTTATTGGTGGTCGTGATATTCGCGGTTTTAAGCGTGACGGTATTGGCCCTCGTGATACGGGCGATGACTCTGCCGTCGGCGGAAATCAATATTATTCCGGTAGCATAAACCTTGTTTCTGATTTGGGTCTTGATCCAGATTTATCCGTGCGGTGGACCGTCTTTTATGATTTTGGGTCACTTTGGGGTGTCGATGATGGCACCGGAGTAACCGGGGCGGATGATAATAGTATGCGATCTACTTTTGGGTATGGATTTTTCTGGGATACGGCTATTGGGCCACTGACCTTTGCTTGGACTATGCCAATCACTGAGGAAAGCTATGATGAAACCCAAAGCTTCCAGTTTAGCTTTGGGGGTCGCTTCTAATGTCTGCGTTGACCGCAATCACAGATCTGCCGATATCATGGCATGACCTTCGCCATAAGGCCTTTGTGCTTAGCCGCCATGCGGCTTTGTTAATGATGGCTTATATGACAATGGTTATGCTTATGGCGGTGAGCCAACCTGCCGTAGCGCAAGATACAACTGCCCCGCAGCCAATGAAAATTGGCGTTGTGGATATTAATGGCGTGTTAGGGCAATCTGCAGCCATGATCAAAATCAGAGCTGTGATTGATGAAGAAAACCAAAAGTTTCAAATAACGATTGAGGATGAGCAAAGCGAATTACGCGCCGCCGAAGAAGACCTCAACGCTCAGCGCCCCATCCTTGAGGAGGCAGAGTTTGATCGCCGTTTGCAAGCCTTTGAAAACCGTGTCATCGTGCTTCAGCAAAAGATTCAAAGGCAAAGGCAAAGCTTTGATATCGCCTTAAAAGAAGCCAATGATCAAATCCGCCAGTTGCTCTTGAAAATCATTTCTGAAATCGCCACAGAAGAAGGCTATGTCTTGGTGATGCAAAAGCAGAATGTTGTGCTTTTTGAAACGGACATTGATATATCCGCCGAAGCCTTAAGACGGTTAAATGAGCGCACCAAAGATATGAAAATTACCTTTACGAATAAGGATAATTAATGCCTGCCGCGAAACCGACATCGACATCGGCGAAAATATCCTTATCGGTGGCAGAGGCAACCCAATTGTTATCTGGCCGTTTGCTTACCCTTGCAGACGCGGATAATCAAAAACATCATCAGATCACGAAGGCCTCGTCTTTGTCCGAAGCTGAGTCTGGCAGCGTGTGTTTTGCCAATCAGGCAAAGGCATTAAGCCATTTGTCCAAAGCCGCTGGAGTGGTCTGCTTGATTGGTGAGGATATGGTTAATGAAGCCCCGGCCGGACCAATCTATATTGTCGTCGACCATCCGAAAGACCGGTTTTCTGCCTTGCTTGCCGCCATGTATCCCCCAGAAATTTCCACCGGCCACATTCACCCTATGGTGGATATCAGCCCTGATGCCAAAATAGGCCAGAATGTTCAGATTGACAGTTTTGTTCAAATTGGGCGCGGTGTTGTTCTTGGTGATAATACCATCATCAAATCAGGGGTTGTGATTGCTGATCATGTGGTCATTGGCCATGATACGCTGGTTATGGCAAACACAGTGATCATGAACGCATCTGTTGGCGATCATGTTGTTATCGGGGCAGGGGTTGTCATAGGCCAAGCAGGTTTTGGCCTCACCGATGATGGGGAAAACCATCTGGTGACCCATATTGGCGGCGTCAGCATTGGTGATCATAGCTATATTGGCCCTAAGTGTACAATTGATAGGGGTATGCTGGATAACACGATCATTGGCGCACGGGTGATGATTGATAGCCATTGCAATATTGCCCATAATGTCACTATTGGTGATGGAACGATCATGTGCGCAAGGGCTGGCATCGCCGGTTCGGTGAAAATAGGTTGCCGCAACATTCTTGGCCCTGCGGTAAAGGTAGCAGATCATGTCACCATTGGTGATGATAATTTGTTCGTTGGTCTTACCGGCGTGACGAAACAGGTGGGAAGCAATCAGGTCATGGGGGGATTTCCAGCCGTGCCTGTCTCTGATTTCCGATATCAAGTGGCGGCTTTGCGCCGGCTTGTCCGTGAAGTAAAACAAAAGGCGAAAGAGAGGACATAATGGACCAGCAGGAGATAATCTTAAATCATAGCGATATTTTAGACCTGATACCGCACCGCTATCCGTTTTTGCTTGTGGACAAGGTTAAAAATATCATCCCATGGCAAGAGGCGGTAGGTATTAAGGCGATCACTAGCACAGAGCCTTATTTAGATGGGCATTTCCCCGGCTTCCCTATTATGCCGGGGGTCTTGATTATTGAGGCAATGGCCCAAACCGCGGCGGTGATGATATCCCATAGCGCCGGAGATGAGCTCAAAGGAATGTTGGTGTATTTCACGACTATTGAAAACGCCCGTTTCCGCGCGCCGTCGCATCCGGGTGATGTGTTGGAACTGCATGTTAAGCGCACGGGCGGAAAATCAACCCTGCATAAGTTCGAGGGCACAACAATGAATAATGGCGTTAAGGTCGCGTCTGCGTCATTTTCCGCTATGATCGTGCCACCTAACAAATAGGGGATTCATGACGACCTTTATCCATCCTACCGCGACTGTTGATGACAAGGCTGATCTTGGCGAGAATGTCAGCATTGGCGCGTATTGTTTTATTGGCCCTGATGTCAAGATTGGTGACGGAACAACGATCCATCAGAATGTCATTATTGAGGGGCATACTAGCCTTGGGAAAGACAATGAGGTTTTTCCCTATGCTGTTTTGGGCACCGCCCCCCAGCATATGAAATACGAAGGTGAGGCCTCAACCCTAGAGATTGGGGATCACAATCATATTCGTGAGCAAGTCACCATGCATCGTGGCACCGCCGGTGGGGGGATGCGTACCATTATCGGGTCTCATGGTATGTTTATGGTGGGTTCTCATATCGCCCATGATTGCCATGTTGGGGATCATGTGATTTTGGTCAATCATGTTATGGTTGGCGGTCATGTGATCATTGATGATTATGCCTATTTAGGGGGGATGGCAGGGGTTCAACCCTTTGTCCGGATTGGCCGAAATGTTGTTATTGGCGGAATGTCAAAGGTCGATAACGATGTTATTCCTTTTGCTAAAGCCATGGGCAACCGGTGTTATTTGGATGGTATCAATCTGATCGGACTGGAACGAAACGGATTTACCAAGCCCCAGATCAACACGATCCGGTCGGTCTATAAAGACATCTTTCGGAATCGCAATGGGACCTTCAGAGAACGCATTGCCCAAGCCAAAGACACTTATGGGCATGACGAACACGCCAAGATCATTTTAGACTTTATCGAATCCGATCATAACCGCCCGATCATGCAAGCTAATGGAAATGGCAACTCATCCTAAAAGGAAAATTGGCGTCATCGCCGCCGCGGGTCATTTGCCGGTGATTGTGACCGAACAATTGCTGGAATTAGAATATGACCCTGTGGTTGTAGCGCTTGATGGCATTGCTGATGCGGATTTCCCCATTGCGGTTGAACGCATTCGTGTGGGGGCATTAACAAAGATGATGAATTGGTTTAAGGCAAAGGCCTGTGATGAGATTGTCATGACGGGTCGCTTTATCCGCCCCTCACTCGCCGCGATCAAGCCGGATTTGGCCGCCGCGTCACTGGCCATCAAGGCCTTAATGTCTAGCGATGACAATGCGTTGCGATTGATCAAAGACACGTTCGCTCATCATGGGCTTCACATTGTTGATATGAAAGATGTGTTGGGTGATCTTTATGTGGCATCAGGGAAAATCATAGGGCGCAAACCCACCGCGCATGAACAAAAGGCCATCCATAAAGGCCTCACTGTTTTGCGGCTAATGGGGCATTCAGATATCGGTCAGGCGATTGTGGTGCAAGCAGGGCGCGTCTTAGCGATTGAGGCGGCAGAAGGCACGGATGCCATGATTAGCCGCGCCGGGGCATTGTCTGATCCATCTTTATCCCCACCTGTTTTGGTGAAAGCCGCAAAAACAGGGCAAGATCGCAGTCTTGATCCACCTGTGATTGGTGTTGAAACCGTTATCCAAGCGGCAAAGGCAAATATCACTGTGATTGCGCTTGGGGCAGGTGAGGTGCTGATTGCCGATCGCGAAAACACCCTAGCGGCGGCAAAGACCCATAAGATTACCATCATAGGGGTTGAGGGGTGATAGCCTCGCCGTCCTTATTTGTCTTGGCTGGTGAGCCATCTGCCGATGTGCTGGGCGGCGCGATTATGCGCGAGTTTGGACCATCGGCGCGGTTCTTTGGCATTGGCGGCCAAGATATGCAGGCCGCTGGCCTTGAAAAGATCGCTGATCAAAACGCCTTAACCATCATGGGCTTTGGCGCGGCGCTTTTGGCATGGCCGCGCTTATCGCGCTTGGCGAATGATTTGGTGGCTGAGATTGTGGCACGGCGTCCGGATGCTATCCTTACCATTGACAGCAAGGGGTTTTCCTTGCGCTTTGCTAGGCGTCTTAAAAAAGCGATGGCAAAAGCAGGATGGCATGCCCCGATTATTCATCTGGTCGCCCCTACGGTATGGGCATGGGGGCGTGGGCGCGCCAAAAGTTTTGCTGCCGTGATGGATCGGCTGTTATGTTTGTTTCCGTTTGAGCCGCCTTATTTCACGCCTCATGGGCTGAAGACAGATTATGTTGGTCATCCCCTTTTTGATCGTAACATTCCAACCAAGGCAGAAGCCAGAAAAACCTTGGGCCTAGATAGCAAAACCCCTATTCTGGTGCTTGCCCCAGGGAGCAGAAAGGGTGAGATCAAGCGGTTGTTGCCGCGCATGATCGCCGCTTATGATAATCTTAAGCCAACCTATCCTGCCTTAACGGCCATTTTGCCTGCGTCCTTTTATGTTGAACCCATGATCAGAGAATTGCTGACAGATCATAGCGATATTCGGCTGGTGTCGGGCGATAGTGATATGATGACCGCCTTAGCCGCAGGGGATGCAGGGATCATTTGTTCAGGTACTGCCACACTTGAAGCCGGCCTAGCAGGATTGCCCGGTGTGATCATCTATGATGCGGATTGGGTTTCCCTGACATTGGGGCAGATGGTCATGGATATGAGTAAGGTGGTGCTGGCGAATGTCTTGGCGGATCAGCCGCTTTATCCCTTTTTGCTAGCCAAAGAGGTGACTTCAGAAGCCATGTGTCATCATGTGTTGGCGGCGTTATCGGATGCGCAAAAGGGGGCAAATATCGCGGCTAGGATTAATGCCTCTGCTAGACCAAAGAATCACAGCACTTTTGCCGTGGCATCGGTGGCCGCGATTAAAGACAGCCTTTCGAAAAACTAGGCCTTAGCCTCTTTTATCAATGGGTATATAGGTTTTTGGGGCAGAGCCGGTATAGAGCTGACGCGGACGACCAATGCGTTGCATCGGGTCTTCGATCATCTCTTTCCATTGGGATACCCAGCCTACGGTTCTTGCCACCGCAAACAATACAGTGAACATGGAAGTCGGGAAGCCCATAGCCTTGAGGATAATACCAGAATAGAAATCCACATTCGGATAGAGTTTTTTCTCAATGAAATAATCGTCTTTCAGAGCGATTTCTTCGAGTTCTAGCGCTATTTCAAGCAAAGGATCATTGCTCACCCCAAGCTGTTTTAACACTTTATGACATTCCTCACGCATAACTTTGGCGCGAGGGTCAAAATTCTTATAAACGCGGTGACCAAAGCCAAACAGACGGAACGGATCGTTTTTATCGCGTGCGCGTTCAATGTATTTTGGAATCTGTGATGTGCTTCCAATTTCGCCCAGCATATCCAAAACCGCCTCATTCGCGCCGCCATGGGCAGGCCCCCACAACGCCGCAATTCCGGCTGCGATACAGGCAAAGGGGTTAGCCCCTGATGACCCTGCCAGCCTAACGGTTGAGGTAGATGCGTTTTGTTCATGATCAGCGTGTAAGATCAGGATTTTATCCATTGCTGATGCCAGCACAGGATTGATTTCATATTCTTCGGTCGGCACAGCAAAACACATATGCAAGAAGTTTTCCGCATATTTAAGGCTATTGCGCGGATAATTAAAAGGCTGACCAGACGAATACTTAAAGGCCATGGCGGCTAAGGTTGGCATTTTTGCAATTAACCGGCGCGAGGCAACCATGCGTTGAATAGGGTCACTGATATCGGTGGAGTCATGATAAAACGCAGAAAGCGCGCCAGTAACACCGCATAAAATGGCCATAGGATGAGCGTCACGGCGAAACCCACGGAAGAAGGAATTGATCTGTTCATGCACCATGGTGTGATGCGTGATGGCGTAATCAAACTCACTTTTCTCATCGGCAGTAGGCAATTCCCCATGCAGAAGCAAATAGCAGACTTCAAGAAAATCGCTTTTTTCGGCTAATTCATCAATGCTGTACCCACCATGCATCAATTGGCCTTTTTCGCCATCAATATAAGTCAGCCGTGATTTGCAAGACGCGGTCGCCATAAAGCCGGGGTCAAAGGTGAACATATCAAGTTCAGAATGAATACTGCGAATATCTATAACCGGTTGACCAAGTGTGCCTTCAAGAATGGGAAGTTCAATGGATTTGCCTGTGCTGTTATTGGTAACAGTAACTGTTTTCTTGGTCATGATATGATTAATTCCTATTAATGCGATGTGTGATTATAACCGCAGGCCTTAGTTATTGCAAACAGTCTCAATGCGGGTTTTGACCTCATGAGGGCCTAAAACAGCCAGAATCAGAACAATATCAGGAGCTTGTTTTTTTCCGGTTAGGGCAACACGAAGCCCGGGGCCAAGATCACGCATTTTCATGCCTTGCTCTTCTAGCCATTCATTCAGCCAAGCCTTGATTGCCTCTTGATCCCTGTTATGGAAATCTCCCTGATGTTGAGAGTAAGCCTCGGCAAAAGCCGTAAGCCGGCTCAACATATCGGCATCAAGAATGGGCTTAGCATCCTCAGCGATTTCAGGCGAGGTGGTGCTAAGGGCAAAATCCGCCATCAGAGGCAGGTCAGACACCAACTGCGCTCTTTCTTTGATCGCTGGGGCAAGCAGACGCAGGCGTGTTTCCATCTCTGGCGTCAGTGGCGCGTCGGTGATCAGCTTGATAATAGTGTCATCCGACGCGGTGCTAAGATAATGGCTGTTAATGGCGGTCAGTTTATCCATATCAAATCGCGCTGGTGATTTGCCAATCGCGCCCAGATCAAACCATGATATCGCATCAACGCGGCTAATGACCTCATCATCACCATGACTCCAGCCTAGGCGTAAGAGATAATTGTTCACCGCCTCAGGCAAGAAACCCATGGATTGATATTCCATCACCGATAAAGCCCCGTGGCGTTTGGACAGTTTTGCCCCATCTGACCCGTGGATCAGGGGAATATGCGCATAAATAGGCTGTGGCCAATCCATAGCGGCAATAATTTTTTGCTGGCGAAAGGCGTTGTTAAGATGGTCGTCACCGCGAATAACATGGCTGACACCCATGTCATGATCATCAACAACAACCGCCAACATATAAGTGGGCGTGCCGTCACTGCGAAGCATGATCAGATCATCCAATTGCTGATGCTGAACGGTCACATCCCCCTGAACCGCATCAGAAATGGTTGTCGCCCCGGTTTCTGGCATCCGAAGACGGACAACAAAAGGCGCATCAGGCGCGGCAGAGACAGGTTTATCACGCCATGGTGAACGAATAGGATGACCAAGTTTTCTTGCCTCTTCGCGCATCTGGCCTAATTCCTCTGCGCTAAGATAACAGCGATAAGCAAGGCCTTTTTCCAGCAATTCATGGGCTATCTGGGCATGGCGCTCCATACGGCTAAACTGATACACAGGCTCATCATCGCCGGCCAGATCAAGCCAATTCAAGCCCTCGTGAATTGCGGCAATGGCAAGATCGGTAGAACGCTCTCTGTCTGTGTCTTCAATCCGCAACAGGTATTTGCCGCCGTGGTGACGTGCGAACAAAAAATTGAATAACGCGGTACGGGCGCCTCCGATATGAAGGAAGCCAGTAGGGGATGGGGCAAATCTCGTGACGACGCTCATAAAATATTAACCTTTATCTGGCATAATAGATTGATACTGAGGGATAGCACGATGACAGATAAATCGCCAGCATCAGAAATAAGTTCCCAGCAAAGGGCAAGGTGGGATGAGGAACCCTTGCCGCCAACGGTGACTTATCGTGGGGGATGGTCGCTTACGGTCATGCTTTGCCTAATGATCGGGGTCATCACAGGGAATGCCATTTTCTATCATCAGGATCTTGGTCTTGATCTTGATCGTGTTCTTGGAGGGGTTGTGATGGCGGCCTCATGGTTGATGCTTTGGGCGGCTTTTGCGGTTATGTTGCTCATGGTGGGGGTGTCGGTCTTGGCCGTCAAAGGATATTTTCGGCTGGCTTGGCTGATCGGGGCGGTAGCAGTGATAATCACTGGCCAGATTCTAATTGTTCATGATCTGCGCTCAGTCCCTATGCCTGCGCCCGTGCCAAAAGATGAGGTGACGGTAACGGCACTTGTGATCGACAGTCAGAGATATCGCGGTGACCGTCAGCAGATTATCATTCGTCTTCAAGGTAAGAGCCAATTAGCAGAACACTTTGCCAATGGCACCGCCAGATTGCTTGTGCCATCAGGTGAGGCGCCACTTCTGCCTGGGGATTGGGTGAAGATACGCGCCAATTTCCAACCCCTTTTGCCGCAATTGCTGCCCGGAGGGTATGATTTTGAACACCATGCCCTTAGGCGCGGGATTTTGGCTGGCGGCTTTGTGCGTGAGATTATCACCATCACGCCCGGGCAAGGGTGGTCACTGGCCAAAGCCAGACGAAGTTTTCAGGACAAATTGTTTCAGCATATGGATAACGCATGGGGTGCGCCAGTTGCCTCGGCCTTACTGATTGGATATCGCGCGGCTATTCCTCATGATCTGCGTGAGGCATGGCGCGGAGCAGGGTTAGCACATTTGTTAGCGATTTCCGGACTTCATATGATGCTGATTTGCGGTATCATCATGGTGCTGGTGCGGTCATCTTTGGCGCTTTTCCCTGTGTTTTCCAGCCGATTTAATCCCTTAAAACTATCCGCGTTACTGGCCTTACCTTTGTGTTTCTTTTATCTGTTCTTTGCCGGTGTTCCGGTGAGTGCGTTAAGAGCATTTCTTATGCTGGGATTATCGCTTATTGCCGTCATGGTGTCACGACGGGGCATTACCCTTCACCATGTTCAGCTAGCGGCGATTATCATTTTGTTATGCGATCCATCCAGTCTCTTTGGGCCAGCGTTTCAAATGTCTTTTTCAGCAGTGTTTGGCTTGGTGGCGGCGTGGACCTATTGGCAAAAATATCGCCCCTTTCGGCCATTAGCTTGGCCGTTAAGATTGCTGCGATATATGTTGGCTATCGCGTTGTCATCGGTCATTGCAACCCTGTCGTCATTGCCTTTTGCTCTTCACCATTTTGGGATCACCACAACATGGTCCATTCTCGCAAACATGCTGGGGATGCCATTAATGGGATTTGTCATCATGCCCATGGGTGGGGCGGCGGTGGCGCTTGCCCCATTAGGGCTAGAGGCTCTGCCGCTTTGGATGATGAATGGCGGTATCTTGGTGCTGTCTCATTTCGCGCATCTGGTATCAGGTTGGCAAGGCGCCAGATTGGCCATTCTGCCGCCATCGGCCTTGGCAACCTTAGGATTAGCCACAGCCTTTCTTCTCATTGCCGTGATACAAGGCAGGTGGCGTTGGCTTGGGGTGCCATTGGCAAACCTTGTGGTGGGGATATGGGCATTTCAGCCGCGGCCTCTTGTCGGGGTCATTCTTGATTATGGAAACCCCGTGCTTGCCGCCACTTCATATGATGGCAGACTGGTGATAAGCA
>JALRFL010000077.1 GCA_023259875.1 Alphaproteobacteria bacterium | reverse complement strand
AATCTCTGTGACCGTTCCCACTGTCGAACGCGGGTTGCGTGAGGTGGTTTTCTGTTCGATTGAAATGGCTGGTGACAACCCTTCAATCAAATCGACATCAGGCTTTTGCATCATTTCCAAAAATTGCCGCGCATACGCCGACAGCGATTCGACATAGCGGCGTTGGCCTTCGGAATAGATGGTATCAAACGCAAGACTGGATTTACCAGAACCAGAAAGTCCAGTGATCACAACGAAACGATCTCGCGGCAAATCAACGGAAATATCCTTGAGGTTGTGTTCCCGCGCACCTTTAACGCTGATGCTTTTCAATGCTTGGGCAGAGGATGAGGGGATTGTTGTTTCTGGCATGGCATCACTATAAATGGGGTTTCAAAAAAGGCAAAATACTAATAAGGTTACCTATACAACATTGGATGCGTTTCACTTTTTTCAATCGCTGACGATAACAAGTTTGCCAATTGTTTAAGCAAATGGCTTTAATGAAAAAAACAAACACCTGAACCGGAGAAAACACATGAGCGGTAGCGTCAACAAGGTCATCCTGATTGGTCGCCTAGGCAATGATCCACAGATAGCAACTCTAAACAGTGGCGACAAGGTGGTTAATATGTCGCTTGCCACATCAGAGCGTTGGAAAGACCGCAACAGCGGTGAAGCGCGTGAGCGCACCGAATGGCATCGTGTGGTCATTTTCAATGAGAACCTCGCAAGAGTAGCTGAGCAATATCTGCGTAAGGGAAGTATGGTCTATATCGAAGGCCAGCTTCAGACACGGAAATGGACGGATCAATCTGGTGTTGAGAAATACTCGACTGAAGTGGTGTTGCAACGCTATCGGGGCGAATTAACCATGCTTGGTGGCCGGGGTGACAGCGGCGGCGGCGATTATCAAAACAACAGCATGAGCGATAGCGGATCAACCGGTGCGATGAGCGGCGGCAACCAGCCCTCGGTCGCGCCACCCATGGGCAATGATCTGGATGATGATGTGCCCTTTTAGGGGACACTGAGATGAAGATCGGGGATCGCTCCTAACGAAACTCAATTTTGTGATTTTGACACAATATCTAGTATTTCTGGCAACAAAGTGCTATAATATCTAGCGTAATCACTATGAATTGAGGCCATCTCTTGTCAGACCAAAATCCACCTTCTGCTCCCCCTTTCCGAAGCGGCGAAGAAAACATTTCCATCACCGATGAATTGAGGAAATCCTACCTCGATTATGCGATGAGCGTGATTGTATCACGGGCGCTTCCGGATGTGCGTGATGGCCTTAAACCGGTGCATCGCCGCATCCTCTATGCCATGATGGAAGGCGGCTATGATTGGTCAAAACCTTACCGCAAATCCGCCCGGATTGTCGGTGATGTGATGGGTAATTATCACCCTCATGGGGATTCGGCGATTTATGATTCTCTGGTCCGCATGGCGCAGGATTTCTCTATGCGCGTGCCTCTTGTTGATGGTCAGGGGAATTTTGGTTCTGTTGATGGCGATCCTGCCGCGGCTATGCGTTACACGGAATCGCGGCTTCAAAAAGTGGCGGAAAGCCTGTTGCGCGATATTGACCGCGATACCGTTGATTTTATTCCCAATTATGATGAAACCCAGCTTGAGCCATCTGTTCTGCCAGCAGAGTATCCTAATCTTCTGGTCAATGGGGCAGGGGGAATCGCGGTTGGGATGGCAACCAATATTCCACCTCATAACCCTACCGAAGTCCTCGATGCCTGTATGGCGTATATCCAGAATCCGGATATTTCCTTAGACGAGTTGTTAGAGATTGTGCCCGGCCCTGATTTTCCGACAGGCGGTATCATCATGGGGCGCAGTGGTATTCGCAGCGCGTTTGAAACTGGCAAAGGGTCAATTCTTATCCGCTCAAAAACAGATATCGAAACCGCTGGCAACCGTGATCGCATTGTCATTCATGAATTGCCTTATCAGGTGAATAAGGCGCAATTGCTGGAACGCATTGGTGAGCTGGTGCGTGATAAAGTGGTCGAAGGTATTAGTGATATTCGTGATGAATCCGACCGCAAAGGGATGCGTGTTGTCATTGATTTGAAGCGTGACGCTCAAGGCGATGTTGTTCTTAATCAGCTGTTCCGTCATACCCGAATGCAAACCAGTTTTGCCGTGAATTTGCTGGTGCTGGATCAAGGCACGCCAAAGCAAATGGGATTAAAGCAGGTGATTGAGGCGTTTTGCCAATTCCGAGAAACGGTGATCACCCGCCGCACACGGCATCTTTTGACCAAAGCGCGTGATCGGGCGCATATTCTGGCCGGTTTAATGGTAGCCCTTGCCAGTATTGATGAGGTGATCGCCCTCATTCGCCGCGCTCCTGATGCGGAAACCGCCCGTCATGAACTGACCAACCGTGATTGGCCAGCCGCAGAGGTTGAGGGCTTTATCAGTTTGATTGATGATCCTGGCCATGTGGTAAGGGATGGCAAATATCGGCTATCGGAAACACAGGCGCGCGCGATCCTAGAATTACGGCTTCAGCGTTTGACAGGCATGGAGCGTGATAAACTGGCAGAAGAAACAGGGGAGCTGGCAGAGAAAATTAAAGAATACCTCTCTATTCTTTCAAGCCGGGAGCATTTGATCCGTATCATCCTCGAAGAATTATCCGCCACCAAAGCGATAATGGAAAATCCGCGCCGAACTGAAATCTCTGATCAACTCGCTGATCAAGATGACGAGGATTTGATCCCTGTTGAGGACATGGTGGTGACGGTCAGCCATCGGGGGTATATCAAGCGTGTGCCTTTGTCGGATTACCGCGCCCAACGCCGTGGCGGCAAGGGGCGTTCCGGCATGAAAACACGCGATGAGGATTTTGTGACGCGTGTCTTTGTTGCCAATACGCATACACCGATCCTGTTCTTTACCTCAACTGGCCTTGTCTATCAGTTAAAATGTTATCGCTTGCCGCTATCTGCGCCGCAGGCTCAAGGCAAGGCGATGGTAAATCTGTTGCCGATTACCCCTGATGAGACCATTCAAACCGTAATGCCCATGCCAGAGGATAAAGAGCAATGGGATGTTATGAATGTGGTGTTTTCCACCGCCAAGGGGAATATCCGTCGCAATATGTTATCCGATTTCACTAACATAAAGCGTAATGGCAAGATCGCGATGAAACTTGCTGATAATGATAAATTAATTTCTGTTATGCCTTGTCATGATGGGGCCGAGATCTTAATCGCTACCGCTAATGGTAAAGCCATTCGTTTTGGTCTGGATCAAATCCGCGTGTTCCGTGGCAGGGATAGCACTGGTGTTCGTGGCATCCGGCTGTTGGAAAAGGATGAGGTGGTGTCCATGTCCATCCTTGATCAGTCTATCGAACAGTATGTGTTGGCGGTGACAGAAAATGGCTTTGGCAAACGCACAAAGGTAAGCGATTATCGTGTCACCAACCGTGGTGGCCAAGGCGTAGCCAATATTGTGACCTCTCCCCGAAACGGTAAGGTTGTCGCCTCATTTGCCGTCACCGAAGACGATCAATTGATGATGGCGACCGATCAAGGAAAGGTTATCCGCATTCGGGTATCTGGTGGGGAAGGCGATAATATTCGTATCGCCGGTCGTCAAACCCAAGGCGTAACCTTGTTTTCCGTTGATGAGAATGAAAAGCTGGTGTCTGTCGGCGTTATTCAAGAAAAAGATCAGGGTGACGACGGGGATGACGGGGATGACGGTGATCAGAATAGCACCGCCCCTTTTTCCATGGCCGACGATCCGGTGGATCAATCAACCGGGGATGACGCCGACAGTGTTGAGTTAAGGAAAAGTGAATCCGGCGAGACTGATATTGGGGAAACCGGGGCAGGGGAAGATAACACATGACGCATATCGCGATCTATCCCGGCACCTTTGATCCGGTCACAAACGGGCATGTTGATATCATTGTTCGCGCGGCGCATATGACCGACCGTTTGATTGTCAGCGTTGCCAAAGATGGCGGCAAAACCGCTTTGTTTTCGCTTGATGAACGCGTGGCTATGGTCAATCAACAAATTGAAACTATTCGCAAAAACCATAAAGCGATTACCGCAGAGATCGAAGTCATGCCGTTTTCAGGTTTGTTGATGCATTTTGCCGAAAACCAAAAGGCAAAAATGATTATTCGTGGGTTGCGCGCGGTGACAGATTTTGATTATGAGTTTCAAATGACGGGGATGAACAGACGCTTAAACCCTAATATTGAAACCGTGTTTTTAATGGCGTCTGAAACGAACCAGTTTATCTCATCACGCATGGTCAAAGAGATTGTTCAGCTTGGCGGAAATATCAGCAGCTTTGTTCCCCCACAGGTAAAAGACGCCTTATTAGAAAAAATCAAATAAAATTGCATAAATCTTATGTTTCTAGTTGCACAATGGGCTGAGATTTCATAGGTTGCGAGGACTTAGTGGGGGCGCGTAGCTCAGTTGGTAGAGCAAGTGACTTTTAATCACTGGGTCACAGGTTCGAGTCCTGTCGCGCTCACCATTTTTTCTTTTGGAAAAAATGACCCCACAAAACCCCACATATACCAAAGGCTAATGTTCAAATTCTATCCGTGTTTAGGACTTAGCTTTGTGATCGGCTTCTGCCTTAGCTCTGATCTGGCTTAGGCTCATGCTTGGAGTGATAGATTCAGGGTCAATGACGAGATGGATCACCGCCATTCGCCCAGACGCTAACGCCGCCGTCATGGCATCGGGGAAATCAGCATCGCGCTCAACCCTAAAGGTTAGGGCGCCCATAGCCTCACCAATGCCGCAAAAATCAGGATTAATCAGGCCAGTTAACTTGCCGCGACCGGGGAAATGCCTTTCTTGGTGCATCCGGATTGTGCCATACATTCCATTATCAACCACCAGAACGATAGGTTTAGCGCCAAATTGCTGCGCCGTGGCTAATTCCTGCATGGTCATTTGAAAACAGCCATCACCAGCAAAGGCAACAACCGGACGGTCAGGATAGCGCAAAGATGCGGCCACAGCTGCAGGGATGCCATATCCCATTGATCCTGATGTTGGGGATAACTGGCTAGAGGGGTGCCGAAAATGATAAAAGCGATGAAGCCAGACCGCGTAATTTCCTGCCCCATTGGTCATGATCGCATGATCGGGGAGATGTTCTCGCAACCATGCGACCACTTTGCTCATATTGACTTCACCCGGTTGGTAATCCAACGGGGCTGTCCAGTCTTGATAAGACGCATGGGCGGCTGTGATTCTGGGTGTTTCGTGAACTGGTGTTAATCGCTTTAATAAACCGGCGATGACCATATCCTCATGACCAACAATGCCTAGGGTAGGGGTATAGACTCGGCCAATTTCCTTTGTGTCGCGATGGATATGGACAAACGGCATTTGCGGTTTTGGGATGGCAAACAGCTCATAACTTTGTGACGGAATTTCTGACATTCTGCCGCCAATGAGCACCACAAGATCGCTTTCTTTGATGCGTGATAAAAGCGCAGGGTTACAGCCAAGCCCCACATCACCAGCATAAGCCAAACTCAAGCTATTCATTAATCGCTGGCGGCGAAAAGAGACCGCCACAGGCACATCAGCCATCACCGCCAGCTTTTCCAAATCCGCAATGGCCTCATCCGACCAACACGGACCACCAGCAATCACAACCGGATGATTGGCAGAACTAAGCATTTCTGCCAATTTATCTAACGCGTGATCTATAGACCTCGCATCCATGGCAGGGGAAGAAAGCGGCAAGACAGAAGGCTGATCCACAGGTTCATAAAGCATATCTTCAGGCAAGCTGATCACCACAGGGCCGGGGCGACCAGATAAGGCGATTTGCCAAGCTTCAGCCATAATGCGAGGGGTAGAATTAGCATCATGGATTTCAAAAACCTGTTTTACCATATCACCGAAATACTTGTGGTAATCGACCTCTTGAAATGCATCTCGGCCATTCATGTCACGCGCGACTTGACCAATCAGCAAAATCATTGGTGTTGAGTCTTGCTGGGCAATATGCACCCCGGATGAGGCATTGGTCGCACCTGGCCCTCGTGTGACTAGCGCAACGCCGGGGCGGTGGGTCATTTTACCATCGGCCTCTGCCATGATCGCGGCGCCGCCTTCATGCCGCGCCAATATGGTTTCAATGGAACTGTCTTGTAGCGCATCCAGAACAGGCAAAAAGCTCTCACCCGGGACACAAAAGATGCGATCTACCCCATAAGTTTCTAGGGCATCGACGATAACCTGACCGGCGTTTTTAGTCATGTTCAACCTGTTTTGGTAGCGTTATGGATTATCTATTGATGACTGATCAAGCGGCAGGCTTCAAGAAAAAAACATCTGCGCCTAGCATGGCGGCGTCATTAGGATCATGGGTGACAAGAATAGCCGTCAGACCAAATTGATTGACCATCTGTCGCACAACCCCAAGACAATTTTCTTTGGTTTCTGGGTCAAGCGCGCTAAACGGTTCGTCAAGCAACAATAGCGGTCTTGCTATACCTGCTTGATGCTCATGATGCACTCTGGCTCTCACCAAGGCGCGCGCTAAAGCCACCCGTTGCTGTTGGCCACCTGAAAGCGTGGGAATAGCCCGGGTTTCCATTCCCCCAATGCCTAAATCAGCCATGCTTTCGCGAATTAAAACCGCCGAGTCCGGAGAAAGCCTACCGCCAGCGTTTATCCCCAAGGCAATATTTGTCCACACATCCAAATGCGGAAACAAATTATCATTTTGAAAAAGCATAGAAATAGGACGATCCGAAGGCGACAACCCCATGAGAGAGGCGCCATGCCACCGAATATCCCCAGCACTAGGCGTTAAAAACCCTGCAATAAGGGCAAGCAATGTGGATTTCCCTGATCCTGATGCCCCAGCCACAACTAGTGCCGAATGGTCAGGCACGGTGAGATGAAAATGGAGCTGTTGGTCTTGGTTAGGATATGAAAACCTGACATCGATCACTTCAAGCATGGGGATTTCCTTTAACTGTGATCAGTAGCATGAGTCGTCATATCCGAAGCGCGATACAGCGATCTTGGCAGGCTTAGCCAGCGTCCTAACCCATGACCAAGACCAAAAAGCATCACAACCACCAGCATAAGGATAACAGCCGTAGCCGCCGCTTCATCGACCCGATATCGTCCAGCTTGTTGAAATAACAGCCATGGCAAGGTTTCAAAATCTGCGCTGGCAAAGAGGGCAATCACCCCCAAATCCCCCATAGACATCGCCGCAACCATGCCAAAAATTAGGCCTATCTCACGGCTCATCACCGGTATGGTCAAATACCGAAACCCTCTCATCCCTCTTATCCCATAGGCAAGCCTAAGGCGTTCATCTTGATGCCGCATGGTCATCCATTTTCCAATCAGTAAGCGATAGGCCACTGGCAAGGCCATCATCACATTTGCCATAAGCACCAAAAAGGGGGCGATAACAAACACATTGGCCACACCGCGCAACAGAATAAACCACGCTGTTCCCATCACAATTGCAGGCAAAATAAGATATACCATGACGCTAGATTCCATCAAGATGAGCATGATCTGAGTCTTGTGTTGGCCAAGCCGAGTGGTCTTTAAAGACACCAACACGCGCCATTCGGCTAACACCATGGCGGCACCTGTGACGAATAGGGCCGATGCCAACGCAATGCTGACGCTGTTCCCCATAGCGCGCCATAATTTTGCGCTTGTCATCACTGCGATCATCTCACCCCCAAGGCCTTTGACCATTAACGCCAATAACGGCAAGACCAGCATGACAACAAGCCCCAATACCACAAGCATATCAATACCCCTTAACAAGGGCGAGGGGGAAGCAAGCATAAACCGAGCAGGCGGACGCATCGGCATGACCGCCTGCGGCATGGCTTGTCGCATCATGGGGTGCAACATCATGACGCCAAGGACAGCAAAGGCAATCACCACCTGAAGCACCGTCAAGCCCACCGCTAAATCCAAATCAAATGCGATGCGAATAGCGGCATAAATCTCAACCTCTAGGGTGGTGACCCTTGGCCCACCACCAAGCATCAGCACCAAGGCAAATGAGCTGAAGCAAAACAAAAACACTAACCCCATCAACGGCAGAGCCATGGGTTTTATGGCTGGCCATTCTATCCAATGAAATTGTTGAAATGGGGTCATGCCCATCATCCGCGCCAATCGCCAATGGTTGTCTGGAACAGATAATAGCCGCGGCAAAAACACCCTTATCATTAACGGCGCGTTAAAAAAGATATGCGCTAAGATGACCGCCTTTACTCCAAAGAAAGATGGCAATTCTGGTATAGTGACAAAGGGCAATAACGCATTAACCTGATCAATGGCCTGATTGATCACCCCGTGACGACCCCATATCGCTAATAATCCGCTGGCCGCCACGGTTGTTGGGATGACAAAGGCCAATCCTGTTAGCATCCGCAATGCCCTCATTCCAAACCAATGATACCGCCGCGCTAAGACCACGCTGGCTGGAACAGCAACACATAGGGATAACGCCGATGACCATAACGCTTGGCTGATGGCTGACCATAAGATGCCGCCCGTTCGGGGGTTATGCCATATGACGGCTGGGACTTTAGTGATATCCCCTGATGATATGGCAATAAGGGCGAATAGGGCCAATAACAAAAACCCCCACAACCCCAACACCAATAGACCGCCAGCATAAGTGATCAGCCACTGGCCAGACTTGCGTCGGCTAGATAAAGTCTGATCCCAACGGCTATTGTCAGGGTCAAATCCATGTGTTGGGGCAGGGGACATGATTTAATACTGGCTTACCGCCACAATCCATTCTTCAAGCCAGCGTTTTTGCTGACTAGCCACCATGGCATCATCAAGCAAGAGACCAGCGGGTTTATCTGTCAACTCAAACCCCTCAGGCAAAGAAATATCCTTAACCGCTGGATACATCCAATTCGTTGTAGGGATGAGGGATTGCGCCTCTGTTGTTAATAAAAACGCTAAAAATTGTTCTGACAATTCGGGTTCATCCGTTGAGGCTAGCATCGCGGCTACCTCAATTTGTGTGTAATGCCCCTCGGCAAAGACCAGATAATCATATTGCGGTTGTTGCTCTGCCACTCGGTGATAGGACGGCGAGGTGGTATAAGACAACACCATATCCACCTCATCATCAAGAAACAGCCCATATGCCTCAGACCACCCCTTTGTGATGGTGGTTATCTTTGGCATAAATTGCTGCCATTTTTGCCCAGCGGCATCACCATAGATGGCTTTCATCCACAACATTAATCCAAACCCCGGGGTAGATGATCTTGGGTCTTGGATTGCGATACGCCATGGGTGATCAGACTGGATCAATTCCGTCATGGATGCAGGCACCTGATCATGTTTTGAGGCGTCATAAACAAAGGCAAAATACCCCCAATCAAAGGGAATAAACACATCATCCTGCCAAGGTCCGATGCTGTCAGGCAGATCAAGCATGGGGTTAATCTGATCCATTTTATGTGGGGCTAGATTAAGATGGTCTTTAGCAACCGCAATTTGTGAGGTATCAAGGCCTAGAATGATATCTGCTGGCGTGCTTTCGCCTTCTAACCGGATGCGCGTTAATACCGCCAGCGAGGTATCAAGCCCAACAAAGGTAAGCGTACAGTCACATTCAGCTTCAAAAGCCGTCTTGATTTGTGGCCCTGGCCCCCATTCTGTGGCAAAACTGTCATAAGTATAGACGATGACCTCGGGTTTATCATTGGCTAAGGCAGGTGTAATCGCCGCAAGCGTGCTTATTCCTAACGCCGCAGTGACAGTGATGATCCCATGGATCAGTAGCTTGGTGTGAGGTATTAGTAGCATCTTTATCTCCGTTTAGTCTTAACGATGAAAGGATGCTGTCGAAAGTGAAGAGGGTGCCAGATTATCGCATCCATGTTGTCTTAACATAAAAGATGCTTTGCCTTGGCTAACTCATTCCTCCGCCAGCATTACCTGGTTCAGGTTCATGGGACTATCTCAGCCTGATATGGGTAAACCCATTACCAAGCACCCCAAGAGTGTGTTTCATCAATAACAGAGTTTGCCGACGAATTTCAAGCGTGATTTATGGGGGTATGGCGTAAGCGGATGAGAGGGCTTTTGTGTGTCGATGAGGGGTGGGGCTTTTCTTTGGTGTTGTGGCGTGAGTGCGCTAGGTTTGATCACATGGTGGGATATTGATATATTCGTATTTGTCGCATAATAATTGTTATGTAAAATATGGCATAACAATACAACCATAGAGAAAGAATAACATGATTCAAAATGAATTATGATATGAATTCATGTATTTGCGAGCAATAAGTAAGATTTTATACTAAGGCCGCATACATAAATTAAGATGGGTTCCATCACTATCATAAGTGTCATCAGGAAAAGACGAAGTCGGATTAACTGGCCTATCGTTAGACATATAGCTGGTGAAGTTACGACCACGCCAATCGCTGACCGATTTATCCGCAACGGATGTAGGCGGCGTTAAGCGCCAATACCATGTTCCCTCACGCACCACCAAATATGTTGCCCACACTTTATTGTTATAGCCGCAATCATCCAACAGCGATGGTCAGTTTGCCCCATTATTATAGATGATCGCATCACAAACCCCGCGTTCAACAAAGGCTTTGGTTGCCATAATCTGACCAGCCACCCGATCACACGGCTTTACGCTAGCCACACAGCGGCTATATGTGGTGCCGTTAAAGGCATATGCACCTTGGGTAACGGTAAAGCGATATGGCGTATCCGTGGCGGCGTTAAGATAATCGCCGCTGCCTGCTTTGTTCGCGGTCACTTCGCATAAACCCACCCTGAGCGCAGTCACAAGTCCAGATTGATTAACCTGACAAATGCTAGGTGAATTCACCCCATAACTGATCGCACCTTGGCCTGATCCGCCTTGAACCATCGGCAGTTGCACCGTGCCTTGTTCAGGGGTATCACTGCCAACAACAGAGGCAAAACTCAAACGAGACTGTGGTGTTGCCGCAGAAACCGTTACAGATATGGCATGACGCGCCACATTGCCGGCGCTATCTGATGCGGTCACGGTTAGGGATAAAGGCGATTGGCTGACAGATAAAGTGACGCCTGATACAAAAGATATCTCACCAGTATTTGGGTTTATATAAAAGAGATTAGCATCATCCCCTTCATGGCCATACTGGATTTGTGAGGAATGATCATCATTGGCAATCATGGTCAAAATTTGGCCTGTGGACAGGGTATTCAAAGCAAGTGTGCTTAGCGGCGCTTGGAATATCGGAGGCTGGTTGTCGGTGCTTACCCGAGGATCCAACGGGTCTAAATCCGCCACATCCAACACCCCATCATTATAATCATCGGTGTCACGGTTATTGCCAATGCCGTCACCATCTGTGTCTAGCTGTTCTGTTAAATCAAGGGGAAACGCATCGCTTGCATCAGGCACCCCGTCATTATCATCATCCAAATCTGCCAGATTCCCAATCCCGTCTTGGTCTGTGTCTAAGCTTTCGCTAGCATCATTTGGAAACGGGTCTTGGCTATCCGGAACCCCATCACCATCGGTATCCGCTTGAGGCGATGTCGTGGTGCCAGATGGCGTGTTTGCCCCACCAAAACCATAAGACGAGGTACGGCCAAATCCAGCCTCTGCCGTGCTTATCATAGCAAAACCTATGATGGTGGCGGTAACCCATGCTTTGGTGGTCATCATGATGGTATTTCCTTTCGTAACCCTAAGACTGCCCGATCAAATGTTTTGAAAAGCCCTATGGTATCGGGCTAAACGGGTTGCTAGCCAGATTGAGATTGGTGGTCACAGGTGGCCTAGGGCAACGCCCTGCTTCATATTTCTGGTTCTCAGATAGATTGCGCAAATCCGCATCTGATGAAAAATTGCATGGCTCTTCTGTGCAAAGACATTGATAGAGCCGAACGGTGTTCACATCCGACACCAAGGCAGTTGGCCGATTACAAGCCACCACCGTTGTGCCAGCAACCACATTCGCATTCAGCACCCTGCCATCAGGCGCGGTGGTAAGCAGGTTGCCATAAACCGCCGCCGGACTGCCAATGGTGATGGCGTTGTCAAAATTCGTGTTCATAGCGGTGACAATCGAAATGGCAAAAGCCTCACATGAGCCAAGCATAGAGGCATCATTACCAAAAACGGCTTAAGCTTTCCCGCCCAGCCGTTAATTCAGACGAGGCATCAATATCACCATTAAAAGTGATGATATCATTATTAATTGCGCGATTTATTTCTGTGAAATTTGTTACCGCTACATCAATGCGCGTGCTGACCAAATAGCGTTGATAGCCTACTGCACCAACACTGGCCAAAATGCCGATAATCGCAACCAATACAAGCAATTCAATTAATGAGAATCCTCGCCGTGAATAAAAATTGGTCAGATCATTGTTTATGTCTAAGGTTTTCGTGCGCTTAACATAACTTGCTAAGCCGCAAGAAAAAATGATGCAGAAGGGTAATGCTTAAAGCGTAACGCTTAGACCATCATAGCCGGGTTCAACCCCTTTGGGGCATTTCGCAAGCAAGGTTTGGTAATCGCTCTCAAGGCCCAAATGGGTTAAGGCGGCGCGTTTAGGCTGGCATCTTTTGATCCATGCCATGGTCAAATCAAAATGAGCGTGCGCCTGATGCGGTTCATCCCGTAGCATTTCCACAATCCAGAAATCCAGACCGGTGAGATGGGCAAAGGCTTCTTCCGGCATATCCACCACATCGGTGGAATACCCAAAACGCCCATCAAAAACAAAACCAAGGCTGGTGACACGACCATGGAATTGCAACAGAGTGCGGATATGAATACCGCCTAGGGTGAAACTGCTATCTGCTGAAATCACATGGCCTTCCAGCACCGGTTGAAAATAGCTGGGGGAATCGCTGCTTTTAACAAACAGATAATCAAAACGGTCACGCAGGTTATCCAGATCATGAGCCGTTGCATAAAGTGGGATTTTCTCACGCTTGTTAAAATAATATGGGCGCAAATCATCAAGCCCTGCCACATGATCTGAATGGGTATGGGTGATAAAAACCGCATCAATTTTCTTTACTTTATGGGCAAGCAACTGATGGCGAATATCAGGCCCTGCATCAACCAAAAGCACAAAATCATCTTTTTCTACTAAAATGGCACAGCGTTGGCGAAAATTTTTCGGTTCAGCCGGATCACACGCCCCCCATCCTGCAGGCCCAACCGTTGGTACCCCCACTGAAGTGCCGCATCCTAGCATGGTAATTTTCACGCCCCTGCCCCCATGCGATGAAACAACCGCTTAGTGTTAGCGCGGGTTTGATCAGCTAATGCTTGAACAGGAACACCTTTCACCTCCGCAAGACAGGCCAGCGTATGCACCACATGAGACGGCTCATTACGCTTAATCTTGCGCACAGGCTCAGGGCTTAGATAAGGCGCGTCAGTTTCCACCAGCAAACGATCAAGGGGAATGTCCTTGACGATGTCACGCAACCAATCTGAGGTCTTAAAGGTCAAAATCCCGGATAAGGATATATAAAACCCAATTTCTAACGCTTTTTCAGCAAGTTTTGCGCCACTACTAAAGCAATGCATAACCCCTGTGATTGGCATTTTTTCAGACGCATCCGTGAGCATAGCGATCATATCCTCATCCGCGTTGCGCGAATGAATCACGATAGGCAGGCCTAATTCGGATGCGACCTCTAGCTGAACCTCAAAGCTACGGCGTTGGCGTAAAGGGTCTGCTTTTTTATGGAAATAATCCAATCCTGCCTCACCAATCGCCACGCATTTCGGATGATCCGCAAGATCACGCATGGCGGCGGCGTCATCATAGCGCGGCTCTTCATCTGCATGATTGGGATGAACGCCAACCGTAAACCAAATATTATCTGCCATCTCTGCCATATGCCTTGGGCTGTCGGCATGAATGAGCGTGGTGCCGATACAGATCACATCACTCACCCCGGCCATATCCATTCGCGCCAGCATATCATCACGATCATCAGCAAAACTGGGAAAATCAATATGCGCGTGGCTGTCAATAACGCCTTTTACCATAGGCACATTCATCAGGTGTCCTTTTCCTGTTCTTCTGTGATATAGCGTGGGAAAATGGGTTCAGGCTTAGTGATCCCCTGCCCTCCAGCCATGCTGGCCCCAGCATGAAGCGTGGTAAATCCCCGCTCAGACAAAGGAACGGCAATCTGATCTAATAGGCGAGCGGCGGCTTGGGGCATCACCGGTTGAATGAGGATGGCAATAACCCTAATCACCTCACACAGCACCCATAACACATCCGCCATGCGATCAGGGTCTGTTTTGCGAAGCGCCCAAGGCGCCATTTCATCAACATAGCGATTAGCATCACCAATCACATCCCAGATCGATTTCAAAGCCTCATGAAATTGTTGCGTGTCATATTGGGTGCGGTTTATTTCAAGCAACCCATAGGCGTGAGAAAGGATCGTTTCATCTGCGGCTTGCAGCTGTTTGGGCTTTGCTGGAATAGCCTCAGCGCAATTTTTGAACACCATAGACAACACTCGTTGGCAAAGATTACCCAAATCATTCGCCAGATCACCATTCATGCGATGCGTCATGGCAGAATGAGAAAAATCCCCGTCACTGCCAAACGGAACTTCACGCATCAGAAAATACCGCATCTGATCAAGACCATAGGTTTCTGCCAACGCAACAGGATCGATCACATTACCTAAGGATTTGGATATTTTTTGCCCCTCATTTGTCCACCAACCATGGGCAAACACACGGCGCGGCAACGGGGCCCCAACCGCCATCAGAAAAGCCGGCCAATACACCGCATGAAAGCGCAAAATATCTTTGCCTACCATATGCAAATTCGCAGGCCAAAATTGCGCATATTCGGGATTGTTATCTTCGGCATAGCCAACCGCGGTAATATAGTTGGTTAAAGCATCAAGCCAAACATACATGATGTGCTTCTCATCATCTGGTACAGGAATACCCCAAGAAAAACTGGTGCGGCTGACTGATAAATCACGCAATCCGCTTTTGACAAAGCTTTTGACCTCGTTAAGGCGTGATTTTGGCCCGACAAACTCAGGATTGCTGTCATATAATTCTAGCAACCGGTCTTGAAATGCGGATAAGCGAAAGAAATAAGAAGGCTCCTCAACCCATTCCACCGGCGCGCCACTTGGGGCTTTGCCATCAATAATTTCGCTTTCTGCGTAATAGGCCTCATCCCTAACGGCGTACCAGCCCTTATAGCTATCCAGATAAATATCACCTGCCTCCACCATCTGCCGCCAAATCTTTTGGCAAGTGTCTTTGTGCCGGCTTTCTGTTGTGCGGATGAAATCATCATTGGTAAAATTAAGTTGTTCTGTTAAGTCCCTGAAATTCTGGCTAACCTCGTCGGTGAAGAGTTGTGGGTCCATGCCCCGATCAGCGGCAGACTTTTCAACCTTTTGCCCATGTTCATCCGTGCCTGTAAGGAACTTTACCTCAAACCCATCAAGCCGCTTAAATCGTGCCAACACATCACAAGCCAGCGTGGTATAAGCATGGCCAATATGTGGCTTATCATTCACATAATAAATCGGGGTAGTTAGATAATAACTTGGCATGATCTCGCCTGAAATATTGAAAAGGTCAAATGTGTTGTACCTTTTGCCGTGCGGCTTCGCAAGCCCTCACCACAATGGTGGGCGTTTATGGCGTTTATGTATGGGATAATTGCATAAGGTTACGCAATATCAATGGCGCCATCGCCAAGTTAAGGGATTCTGCCCGTCGCCAATCTCTTAAAAAGCTCTGATGCCATTCCGCAAGGTGACTGGCGTTATGTCGTGCCGCTAAATGTTCGATGGCAGATTGTTCTAAGGCCAGTGACGAGGATGATAGGTTTCCACTGGCATGGTTAGTGGCATGGTTTGCCGCAAGACGGATGATGCGTTCAAACAACAACATGGCCATATGCCTACGATCATGATTCCGAACACCTGCTGCCCCCCATTGCCCGGATAAGCGTTCTGCCAAGACCTTATCGCATGAAGGTTGCGTGAGGGCCTTAAGGGTTTCGGCATAAAGTTCAATGCTGCCGGTTTCTGCCGCCATAGACGCTCTGCCCGGCGCTCCATCAGCGATATGCACCATAATATCCATCCATTCAGGATCAATATCGGGATAAAGCTGGCTGATCACTTCTCTGCTATCCGCGTCATCAAGGGGATCAAAACGGATCAAACGCGACCGTGACCGAATGGTGGGCAAAATAGCCCCCGGTGCATGGCAAATGATGAGAATCATGGTGTTTTTTGGGGGTTCTTCCAAGGTTTTCAGCATGGCATTTGCCCCATTAACCCCGATATTATCAAGCGCATCAATGACCACAACTCTCCAATCCCCCATAGATGGGGTCATGGAAAGAAAACTTGTCATCTCACGAATTTGATCAATGCTGATGGTTTTTCGACCAGCGTCTCCCCCATGCCTGATGATCTTGAGGTCAGGATGCGAACCGGCACGGATCAGCCGACTCACTTGATCCCTAGATGCGCCTATGATTGCCGCGGCATCATCACCGAACA
>JALRFL010000019.1 GCA_023259875.1 Alphaproteobacteria bacterium | reverse complement strand
TGACGACTTCAATCACATTGGAAACCTCACGCGGCAACCTTGCAACAGCGCTATCGCTTGGTGTGGTTTTGTTGTTCATGACATTAATGATCAACACACTCGTGGTCATGTTAGGAAGGCAGGCTCAGCATGACTAAGGTGCCGCATCTTTTGCTTGAAGGGCATAATCTGTCTCTGATGCGTCAGGGGAATTCCATTATAAATGGGGTTAGTCTGAATGTTGGTGATACGGGCATTTGTGGGCTGGTTGGGGCAAATGGAAGTGGTAAAACCACGCTGATATCGCTAATGGCCGGACTGATAAAACCTGATGCTGGCGAAGTCCGTATGACGGGGGTAGGGGGGATGACAGCATCCTCTTTGCGGATTGGGCTGATGATGCAGAAACCCGTGATTATGCGCCGGACTGTCTTTGGGAATTGTGATTATGTTCTCGTCGCACAGGGCATACCGGCTGGTGAGCGCAAGGCGCGCATCGACGAAGGTCTGGCGTTAGTAAAACTCCATGCCCTTAAACACCAAGACGCCAGAACCTTATCCTCTGGCGAACAACAGCGCATGGCGTTAGCGCGTGTTTTGATCGCTGACCCTGGGGTTTTGCTTTGTGATGAGGCGACCAGCAATCTTGACCCCCAATCGACACGAATGATTGAGGCGATTGTTAAAGCTAGAGCCGAAGCCGGCTTACCGGTTTTATGGGTGACGCATAATCTGGCTCAACTGCGGCGTTTGGCAAGTCGCGTGGTCTTTATGGATCAAGGGCGGGTGCTGGCGGAACAAGACACAACCGCATTCTTTGATGCCCCTGCTTGTCAAGAGGTTAGGGATTATCTGGATTTTGAGCGCGTCTAAAAGACTTTTGGCAAAGACGGCTTAAGTCACCTTATCCAAATCTGCATCGCTAAGATTGCCGGGAACAATCGTGATGGGCACTCGACATTGCGACGCGCCGCGCGTGGTCAAGAATGAGATCAATGGGCCGGTGTTTTCATCCTGTGTGTTTGCGCCAAGCACCAAAACCGAAATTTCAGGTTCCTCGTTGATCAGGTTAATCACCTCGGTTTTGGGATCTCCCTCACGCAGATGCACAATCGGGTATTCGCCCGTGATTTGATTGACCCATTCGCTGTTGGCTCGCAATAATTTTTCGGCTTCTTCACGGGCTTCTTCGACCATTAATTCTCCAACGCCGATCCAGTGCTGAAACTCCGCAGGACTGACGCATCGCAATAACGCCACGCGGCCATTAACAGACAAAGCCCGTCTGCAGGCAAAGTATAAGGCCTGATGGAACTCTTTGCTTTCATCAACCACAACCAGGAATACCCTGCGTTTTTCTTTACCCATTTTGGGTGTTGTTTTTTTGCTGTTAGCCATGATTACCTTCTGAAAACTCTAGCCGCGCCCCATCCCATAAAGACAGCAAACATTATAGCAAAGATACCATAAGCAGGGGGATAATTATGAGCGAATTGATAAATTTCTGCGCTAAGCCCTTTTTTCTGAACATTGATCAGGGAATAGGTCTCGTTAAACAACGCCCCAGAACGGAAATGCAAAATACGCACATGATATTCCCCGGGTAAGATATTGGCTGGTAAGTGGATGTTAGAGCGGAAAAGGATTTTCTTTCTCACCTTAATATCGCTGTTTTCGTTCCAGAGCCCTTGATTTTTCATATTCCGGATGAGCGCAGCTTTCCAGACCTCCGGGTCTTCGCCGGAAATAGAACTGCCATCCACCAAATCAAAAGGAATATTGTTAAGCCCAAGCCCAAGCTCTTTTAAGGTTTTGGTAGAGGCGATGACATTCAGAGGACGTGTTGATGAAATTTGATAAAAACTTGGCACGATATCAAGGGTTGCGGATTCGGTATTGATCCATATTCCGCTCACCCGTGATTTTTGACGAATGGCAATATGCTTTGGTGGGCCTTCGACAATGATCACCACATCGTCATTTAGCTCATGGTCAATGGTTCCGAAAAGCAACAGATCAGCCCCATTGAAATCAGTGGTGATCGCCACTTCTTTTTCGTTAAGATCGGCGACCAGCACATCTTGCGCCATCCCAGCGGTAGCAAAGCTTGCGGCATAGCCAAACAAAACGATAGCCGCCAGTTTACGAAGTGGTGTTATAAACAAAGAAAACATTAACGCAAAAGCTCCAGAGAAAAGATATCCTCAGGGGTGATCACTACATCCCAAACCAATTTGAGGCATACCGCTAAGACAATCAGCGCAAGCAAACCACGCAATTGTTCACCGCGAAGCATTGCGCCAATGCGCGTGCCGAACTGCGCCCCTATCACCCCGCCAATCAAAAGCAAGCCGGCGAGAACCACATCAACCGTCTGGGTTTGAACAGATTGCAGAAAAGTGACGTTAGCGGTGACAAAAATAATTTGAAACAGCGATGTTCCCACCACCACAGAGGTCGGCATACCCAACAGATAAATCATCGCAGGCACCATAATAAAGCCGCCACCAACACCCATGATAGCCGACAGAATGCCAACAATCAGACCAACCCCAAAGGGCAGAAGCGCAGAAATATAAAGTTTTGATTTGCGAAACCGCATTTTGAAAGGCAGGCCATGAAGCCAATTATGCTGGTGCAATTTGCGGCGCTTTCCGCCTGGCCGCCGCGACCGCAGAATGGCGCGTGTGCTCTCCACCAGCATCAACGACCCGATGATGCCAAGAAAGACAATGAAGCTTAATTTAATGGCTAAATCAATCTGGCCGATTTCACGAAGCAAGGCAAAAATATAAACACCAATCGTTGATCCGACGATACCACCAGCCAACAGGATAATGCCCATTTTGATATCGACATTGCCGCGCCGCCAATGGGCAAGCACGCCAGATACCGATGAGGCCACAATTTGATTGGCCTCTGTTCCAACCGCCACAGCGGCAGGCACACCAAGAAAAATAAGCAGAGGGGTCATCAAAAAACCCCCACCAACACCAAAAATGCCGGATAACAGCCCAACCATGCCTCCCAATCCCAAAATCAGGAAGATGTTGATTGAGATTTCGGCAATGGGGAGATAGATATACATTACAGTCACTTAAAAATTAGAACAAAAAGATACTCTAATTTTTATAAAACTCAAGAACTTATATTTTAGTTTGCTCATATTTTAGGCATATTTGCTAATCTTTTCCTTGGGTAAACAAAACCTAAGAAGGAAAGTATGGGCTATATTACCGCCATTGGGGCGGATGCATCAGAGAGGTGACAGACCTTTGATGCAGACAAAGACAAGGTTTTGCAGGTTCCATATAGGCGATAAAGATCACTTCAACATAGGATCATTTTTGAACTTTTCCGCCAACAGTGAGATGATATCGCGCACCGTATCATCATGGATGGAATAGAACACCATTTGCGAATGGCGCCGCGTTTTCACAATTTTTGCTCGCCGTAAACGCCCAAGATGTTGTGAGAGTGAGGATTGGCTCAGGGATTTCACCACGGTTTCCAGCTCTTTAACAGAACGCTCCTCGCCATCGATCAAATGGCTCAAGATTTTGAGCCTTTGGCTATTGCTCATGGCTTTGAGAATGGTAGTCGCCCGGCTTTTGTTTGAACTTGGCTTCCTGCCTGGCGCGTCAGAAGCCTTTCGTGTGACTTTCTTGGCGTCTGAATGGTCTTGAAAGTTTGATTTTAACCACATTTGCTATGCTCCAATCGGATGTGTTATTAATGGTCTAAGGCATCAGATCATCTGCTTGGCCTTGCGGCTATTCTAAGGGGTACTTATTAATAAACCCTTAATAAGGAAGATTTTTTTATGGCAAGGCTATCTGGTCTTTTTCTGATGAAGTTGATGGGGTAACCCTCCGATGCGTGATCGCCACCCCTCTGAAGATACCCTCCGCGCATGGTGTGAAGACCATCAGCGAAAAAACACGCCATTACAGCGTTTTGATATTCGCATTGATGCCAATGGGCAGTGGTTTCATGAAGGCGAGCCAATACAAAGAGACCGCATGGTGGCGATGTTTGCCAATATCCTGACGCGATTTGATAATGGTGATTATGGGTTGGTTACGCCTGCGGAATGGGGCAGCATTACCGTGGATGATGTGCCATATCTGATCACAAAGATGGAAGAGGACACGCATGAGGGTGACGAGGCGGTGCGATTGACCACCTCACTTGGTGATACCATCACCTTGGATTCAGACCACCCTTTGATGATGCGCCGCAAAGGTGGCGAAGATCGGCCTTATGTGATGATCCGGAAAGGATTAGATGCGCGCATTAACCGTTCTGTCTATTATCAGTTGGTAGAAAAGAGTGTTGAGACCGAAGACGGCCAATTCGGAATTTGGTCAAAAGGGGTGTTCCACGCCTTGATGAGCCAAGTCGCAGATACCGAAGACAAGTCATGAAAGAGCATACCGATTCTATGCCCCCGATCACAGCCAGCAAATGGGCAGAGGTCATGCGCCAACAGGTGCAATCTGAACCTGAACCTGCGCCTGAGGGATTGCGCGCGGCTTCGGTGCTGGTGCCGGTGGTGATGGATGAACAAAGCCCAAAACTGATCCTAACAAAGCGCACGGCGCATCTTCCCGATCACGCCGGGCAAGTCTGTTTTCCAGGCGGCAAAATCAACGCCGGGGAAAGCGTGCGACAATCCATTGGGAAAACCAAGACAGTTTTTCCGAAGAGTTTCTTGAGGTTAATCTGACGAAATCGGTGTTTGTCGCTTCGGGCCAGCCGACTGGCATCAAGAACACCTCGGGCATCAATGCTCCGACC
>JALRFL010000205.1 GCA_023259875.1 Alphaproteobacteria bacterium | reverse complement strand
TATCTGAACAACGCTGTGATCGGGGAAACCACAACCGATGCGCTGGGCGCATGGAGTTATGATGCATCCGCAATTGAACCCGGTGTTTACACGCTGCGCGTTGATCAGTTGAACGCAGATGCGTCCAAGGTTCTGGCGCGTATGGAAACCCCGTTCAAACGTGAAGCACGTTCTAAACTGCAAGAACAACTCTCTGCTGCGGAAAGCCCCGCACGTATCAATGTGGTGACGGTGCAACCAGGCAATACCCTGTGGGGCATTTCGCGCGAACGCTATGGGCAGGGTATTCTTTATGTGCAGGTGTTTTAGGATCGCGGCCTCTTTTTCGGTCAGATTGATCACCTCACCCGTGGTGATATGCACCATAGTTTTACGGCTATTGGAGAAATGAAAATGACCGATGGTGATTCGCGCATCTTCCCTAGCTTGATGTTGAGCTAGATGGGTTTTCATTCGGGCAATCAGCTCACCCATCCGCACAGGCTTAGCAATATAATCATTGGCGCCGGCCTCTAACCCATCAATGGTATCCATTTCGCTGGATTGCGCTGTCAGCATCAAGACTGGGATGGTGTAACCCGTGTCCCTGATCCAGCGGCAAAAATCCCGGCCATCACCATCACCCAGAGTGACATCAAGGATCACCAGATCTGGATCCATTTCAGGCAGCATCACGCGCGCTTCTTCAAGAGAAGCCGCCCCCTTAATGTCATAGCCCCCCTCTTCTTCAATTTGGATGACAATCGTCTCTAACAAATGGGGGTCATCATCAACGGCAAGTATCTTGATCACGAAACACCCTTACTCATATTTTTGCTAATAAAACCTACATTCTTTCATCATTTAATGCTAAAGGTTTTGCCAGATAAAGTCACTACAAAGGATGAAAAACGTATCTGCCTATGATTATTTCCGCTCGTCATCAAGCTGTTCAACGCGCCATTTCTGATTTGCGCCGCGGGGGGTCTGTGCTTGTTCGCAATAGTCAAGGTGGTGCGTATTTGATTCGTGCAGCCGAACAAATTACCGATAAAACCATGACAGAGATGGCAGAATTATGCCGATCTTCGCCTTTTCTTTTGATCACACATCATCGCGCCAAGGCCATTGGCCTTACCCCCAAGGAAAACGCCGTGGCCTGTTCGATTGCCTTAGATAACCCCATCACTAACAAAGGCAACAGCGATCTTATCCGCGGCCTTATTGGTGATTTGCCTCTGCAAGATGAGGTGAAACATCTTTCTATTTTGGCAGAAAAAAAGGGCAGCATTGCGGAAACTATCCTTATTCTGATGCGGGTGGCGCGGTTACTACCTGCCGCCATGACCACACATCTTTTTATGCCTGACCATGCCGCGTTAAGGGTTTGGGCGGATGAGCATGGCGTGTTGATTGTTCAGGATAGCGATATTCGCGCTTTTGAGGCCATTTCTGCCAGCCTTTTGAAAGAGGTGGCCAGAGCGCATCTGCCGCTTGCCGATGCCGAGGATAGCCAAATTGTGATTT
>JALRFL010000194.1 GCA_023259875.1 Alphaproteobacteria bacterium | reverse complement strand
CACCCATGCCATGTTCAAACCCTTGGTTGATATCCGGGCGCGAATTTACGATATGGCCCATGAGGAAGCCACGCGCGATATTATGACGACCCGTGATGGCGATGAGATCAATGCTGTCGGGAATGCTCTGCCATTCACCCAACAAGATTGGTGGAACAAACGCCGTGCGACGGATGCTGTGCTCGAAGATGTTGGCGGTGTGGTGACCCGTGTGGGTGATGAAACCGTGGGTGAGATGTGGTCACTTTATGATGGCCAAGATGTGCTGAATGAGGTTGATCCCCAATTCTCAAAAAATATTGAAAACCATATTTTTAAGGTCTTAAAAGAAGACCCTTTCCATGTGTCGGCGAATACCGACCCGAAAGGAGATCGGTCTCTTGCGCCTCAAGACCAAGACCCTGATATGCTTCTTCATGTGGTCAAAGAAACCGATGCTGGTATTATTGTGCGTGGGGCAAAATTTGAAACTGCCGCGGCTTATGCCAATCAGGCTTTTACGAAACCAACTATTGCTAATTGGGGGGATAGTGCGCTTTCTGATTATGCGGTTGGTTTTATTTGTGATTTGAACTCGCCTAATCTGAAGTTTATCTGCCGTACTGGTTTTGCTGGCGCGCGTGGTGGTTGCCCACGCTCGGATCATCGGGATTATCCTTTATCCAATAAATTTGATGAAGTGGACACTATGGTCATTTTTGATAATGTCCTCGTGCCGTGGGAAAATGTGTTGTTCTATCGCCACACTAAGGCGGCGAGTTTTATTCGTGCCACTTTGCACCGCTATTCGGCGTTTGCCTTTGTTCAGCGAACCTTGAAACAGGCTGATCAGATGATCGGCACGGCGATGTTCAATATTCGCCAGACCGGACTTGAGAAAATTCCAGCTGTTCAGGAAAAAATGTCTCAACTGGCGGTATGGCGCGAAGGCATTAACGCGCATCTAACGGCGGCGATTGCCTTGGGTGAAAAATCACCTGCTGGCCTTTTAATGCCTAATCAGTCTTTGTTAATGACGGGGCGCTATCATGCCATGTCTAATTTGCCAACAATGATGCATTTGACCCGTGAGCTTTGTGGTGGGCAGATTTGCGTAACCCCCAATGTGGCCTCATTTGAATCCAAAGAAACCGGCCCATGGATGGAAAAATTCTATACCATCAATGAGAAATGGATCGCCGAAGATCGGCGCAAGCTTCTGGCTTATGCGCGTGATCTGTTGAACTCTGACTATGCTGGACACAGGCTGACCTTCCAGTTGTTTGCCCAAAGTCCGCCAACCGCGCATCTTGGCGCTGTCTATCGCAATTTTGATTGGGATAGCCCGCTTAGCTTTGTTAAAGATGGCGCAGACCTTTCTGACCGTGTCTTGGACAAAGCAGAAACAAAACATGGTGACAGTGCGGTTAGACAATGGTTTGATCAACCTAAAGATATGGCGGCAGAATAACATCTGCCAGATCATATCCCCGGTTTAGAAATAAGGAACGCCGTTATGACAGAAATTCGTGACCAATTCCTATCAGCAATGTCAGCGGCAGGAACAACGGTTTATGTTGTCACCACGGATGGCAAGGGCGGCCGTAATGGGGTAACGGTATCCGCGATGTCATCGGTTTCGGCGGATATGGATGATCCCACTTTGCTGGTGTGTATCCATCACCTTAGCCCAGCGGCTGATGCCATTCAGACTAATGGGGCGTTTGCCGTGAATATGTTGCGCTCACATCAGTCTGAGATTTCCGATGTTTTTGCCGGCCGCGGTAACGCGGGTAAAGACAAATTTTCCCATGTGAATTGGCATAACATGGAAACTGGCGCCCCTGTGCTAACAGACGCGTTGGTGTCTTTTGATTGCCGATTGCATCAGGTGGAACGCGTTGGCACGCATTTTATTATGATTGGGGCAGTGGTGGCTATACACCATCCCGAAGAGGGTGATGCGCTGGTGTATTCCAAACGCAGTTATGGCCGGTTTGAGAAAATTGCTTGATCCTTATGGCAAACCGAAAGACTAGATAACAAGGTCGCCATGCCAACTGTGATCATGAAAGGCAAGAAGGGGGTATCATGTCAGTTCATAACCATTCTGAATGGAAAGCCTTAGCCGCAGGATTAACGCCTCGGCATCAAATGTTTATCAATGGGCGTTATCAAGACGCGGCTTCTGGTAAGACTTTTGCTTCGGTCAATCCTGCTACCGATGCAGTGCTTGCCCAAGTAAGCGAGGGTGACGGAGAAGATATTGATCGCGCCGTTATCGCCGCAAGAACGGCGTTTGAAAAAGGCGTATGGTCAAGGGAAAGCCCACAACACCGAAAGGCCGTTTTGTTGCGGTTGGCTGAACTCATACGGGCAAATTTAGATGAATTGGCGCTTCTGGACAGTATGGATATGGGCAAACCTGTCGAAGACGCGGCAAATGTAGATGTGCCCGGCTCGGCGATGTTCTTTCAATGGTATGCTGAGGCGATTGATAAGATTTACGACGAAATTGCACCAACAGGTGAGGGCGATTTGGCCTTAGTCAGGCGTGAGCCATTAGGCGTTGTTGGCGCAGTGGTGCCGTGGAACTTCCCCCTTGATATGGCAACATGGAAAGCCGCCGCGGCTCTAGCGGTGGGGAATTCCATGGTCTTGAAACCTGCTGAGCAATCGCCCTTATCGGCGTTGCGGCTTGCCGAATTGGCTATGGAAGCCGGACTACCTGAAGGGGTTTTTAATGTCGTGCCCGGTTATGGAGAAACCGCTGGTAAAGCACTTGGGCTTCATCAGGATGTGGATTGTCTAGCTTTTACCGGTTCAACCGCAGTAGGTAAGATGTTTCAGCAATATGCCGGCCTGTCGAATATGAAACAGGTCTGGCTAGAAACAGGTGGCAAGAGCCCTAATCTGATTTTTGCTGATTGCAAAGACCTTGATGCCGCCGCGGCCATGGCGGCGTTTGGTATTTTCTTTAATCAAGGTGAGGTATGTTCAGCGAACTCGCGGCTATTGGTTGAGCGTTCCATCCATGAGGAGTTTGTTGCCCGAATGATTACCCACGCCAAAGCGCATCAGCCCGGCGACCCCCTTAACCCTGATACCAAAATGGGCGCAATCGTCAGCCAAGAACAATTGGACCGCATGGCGGCCATGGTTGAAGAAGGCAAAACCTATGCGGATTGTGTCATCGGTGGTGAGACCGTAAAGATTGATGGCAAAGGGTGTTTTATTCAACCCACAATTTTTGATCATGTGCCGCCCTCTAGCGCGCTTGCCAAGGATGAGATTTTTGGCCCTGTGCTGTCGGTTATCCCCTTTGATAGTGAAGATGAGGCCGTGGCAATGGCTAATGACAGTATCTATGGCCTTGCCGCGTCTCTCTGGACAGGGGATTTATCCCGGGCGCATCGCGTATCAAGACGGCTTCAGGCCGGAACCGTATCTGTCAATACCGTAGATGCGCTTAGCCCTATGACCCCATTTGGGGGCTTTAAGCAATCTGGTTATGGGCGTGATCTCTCGCTTCATGCGATAGATAAATATACCGCTCTGAAAACGACTTGGATCAAGTATTAGAGGGTAAGCATATCACAATCCGAGGCTGGTTATGACAGGGCGAGGCCACAGTATCAATCAACGCATCACCTTGCGGCAATTAGAATATGTGGTGGCGGTTGGTGAGTTGGGTAGTATCACTGCGGCGTCGGCTAAGGTGAATGTGTCTTCACCCTCCATTTCTGCCGCGATCTCACAACTGGAAATGGATATGGGGGTGCAAATCTTTGTTCGCCGTCATGCCCAAGGGCTTTCCCTTACCAGCAGTGGCCGCCGCCTGTTTGATGAGGCCAAGGTCATTCTTAACAAAGTGCAAAACCTTGGTGCGGTAGCCGATGACACCGAAGGCAAATTGCGCGGCACCCTTAAGCTGGGCTGTTTGATCACCATTGCGCCAATTCTTAGTGCCAATATTCGCCGCCGTTTCGAAGATATGTATCCGGAAACAGAAATTATCCTTTATGAAGCGCATCAGGCGGATTTATTAGCCATGCTTGATCGGGCAGAAATTGATCTGGCGTTGACTTATGATTTGGGGATAGCCTCGGATACGGTTTTTGTCGATGTGGCAACTCTGCCGCCTTATGTTTTGTTAGGGGCAGATCATCCTCTCGCCGCATCATCAGAATTAGCCATAGGTGAATTGGTAGAGCATCCTATGGTGTTGCTGGACTTGCCTTTGAGTGGTGATTATTTCCTTTCTATGTTTCACCGCTTAGGTTTAACCCCCAATATTGCTGTGCGAACAAAGGAATTGCCAGTGTTGCGCAGCCTAGTGGCAAATGGCTATGGCTATGGATTGCTAAATGTTCGTACTCGTGCCGCGGTTGCCCCTGATGGCCTGCCTTTGGTGTTCACTCCGCTCAAAGGCGATCATCAGCCGATGCAATTAGGCATTGCCCATAAGTTTATGGCCTTGCCGCCGCGATTGGTGTCAGAGTTTATTGATCATGTGGCGAAACGCGCTTCTCAAGCAGATTTGCCGGGCATCATGATGCATAACCAGGCTTAGCGATCTAGCCCCATCAGGCGACGCAGCTGCCCCATCAATAATGGCGTCAGATAAAGTGGAAGTTGATAAAGCGCGGTAAACATAGAAAACACGGGATCAGGCGGCAAAGCCCCATAATATAACCCCACATTCCGATTGCCCCCCACCACAGCCATCACCGAAGCCAGCTGAGAAAGGGATGCCGAGGAGGTAAATCGCGCCAATAGCATCAGCACAAATTGTGAAGAAAAGTTTAGGATCGTTGCTAATATGACCAGAGATATTGCCAACCAAGGGCTGAGGATAATCTGCCGTGTCATTCCATTAAAAATAGGAATAAGGAACAACAGCATCGCCAGTGCCGCCAGACCATCAAAACTGTCTTTGTGGCGAGCAATGCGCGCCGACCCTAATAATAACTGCCCTATCAAGGCAATAACCACCCCAACAAAAATCATAATGGCCAAATTCTGAAACATCGCAAATGATGACAGGCCGGTGGCGTCACCTAACACCATGCTTCCAATAAATGGGCCAGTAAAAGGCGCAATCAGACTGGTCATAATAATGATCCGCATAGCCACAGGCAGGTTTAACCCCATGAGGCTGCAAATCCATGCGGTCGAGGCAATAGGTGGAGCCACCGCATACCAAACCGCAGATGGCATCAAAAGGGCATTGACCCCCACCGCTTGACACGCACCAATTAGGATAATGGGCATGAGAATTAAAATCACAGCAGAAATCAGCACCTGTTTAAATAAATGCGAAGGGGATAGCGTTTCGCGCAACATCACCATTAAATCCATACGAATAAAGGTAACCGCATAGATCACCATGATTAATGGCGGCACGATCACGCTCATATCAGTTTGGGTTTCAGGAAGGCAAAGCGCGAAAAAAATACCCAAGGGCAAAAGAAGCTTAGCGTTCTGTCCTAGCAGATTAAGAATGGTCAGCATCAAAGCCTAGCCTTAGTTGTGATGATGGGGAAAGCGAGGGGGGGTAAGGCTAGCCTGAAACCATGTCACAAATTGATAGATAGAAAATATGGGCAAGCCAGTAGCGTGGCGAATATCCGCAGCATAGGGAATCATATTGGTGCATTCCAGTATAATGGCGCCGATGGACGGATCAGCGGCCAATTCTTTTGCCGCATCAATATTATCTTCTCGTGCCAGATCAATATTCATTTCAGCTTCGTTGTCCAGAATGGCGCGGCTAAACTCGCGCCGCCCCTCGGTGGTGGAGATGCTGGCATCTTTTGGAATACCTGCGGCGATAAGATGATCCGGGCTTAGGCTAGATGCGCTCACCGTCATGATGCCGGGCCGCTTACCATTGGGCAAAAGCCGCGCCACCATATCCCATTGCATCAAGGATGAGGTCAAGACAGGCACAGGTACCGCCGCCGCCAATTCCGCCTGAAACAATGCCAAGAAACCGCAATTTGTGGTAATGCCATCAACACCATCAGCCACCAATTCACGCGCGGCATCAATAAAGGGGTTTAGCATATTTTCAGCGCGCCGTCTGACCACCAGATCAGGTGATGCGCCCCTCACCACCTTATAGTGAACGGGAAAAGGCCAGCTCAACGCATTTCCCATATCCCCGGGAATACGGGGAAAACGCGCTTCTAGCATGAGGATGCCAACCGCCGCGCCATAGATAGATTTGCCGCCTTGGGCAATAGGGTTGAGATGCGTCATGACCGAATGATGCGCGATAACGCCACTTGCGGCAAGATGTTATTTTCTCACCTATCAATAATAAAAACGGCTTGAGAAAACCCTGTTCATGGGGAAAGATAAATGAACAAGGGAGAAGCGATTATGAACAATCAGATGACCGGGGCTGAGGCAATGGTGCGTATGCTTGAGGCTTATCAAGTTCAGCATATTTTTGGCCTATGTGGGGATACCACTTTGCCATTTTATGATGCTATGGCTAGGTTAAATCATGGCATCACCCATATTCTGACACGCGATGAACGCCATGCCGGATATATGGCGGATGGTTATGCAAGGGTGACAGGAAAGCCCGGCATCTGTGAAGGGCCATCAGGGGGTGGGGCAACTTATATTCTGCCGGCGCTGGTGGAGGCAGGGGAAAGTTCTATCCCTATTTTGGCGATCACAACCGATGTTGCTACCACTTCACGCGGGAAATATCCGTTAACTGAGCTTGATCAAGTCGGGCTTTTTAAGCCAGTAACAAAATGGAACGCCTCATTGGATCAGGTCAATCAACTGCCTGCGCAAATCCGTGCCGCGTTTCGGGCTATGACGACAGGTCGCCCCGGATCCGCGCATTTAGCCCTTCCTTTCGATACTCAAAAAGCGGCGGTTGATCCGGAATTGATCTGGGCTGATCCTAGTCATGCTCATTTTCCAGCAGCGCGGCAATGTGCAGAAAAAGAAGCGTTGGAAACCTTGGCGGAATTGCTTTTGGCGGCTAAACGCCCTGTTATGATTTGTGGGGGTGGGCCGCTTATCGCAGGCGCGATGGCGTCTGTCGCTTGGTTGGCAGAAACCCTAAATATGCCTGTTGCTACGACGGTTTCAGGGCAAGGGGTTATTGCCGAAACCCACCCTTGCGCTTTAGGTGTTGTTGGATCAAACGGCGGTGTTGCCTCAACCCGTGCGGTTGTCGATGACGCCGATGTCGTTCTTTTTGTGGGGTGTCGGGCAGGGTCTGTGACCACCGAACGCTGGCGCAGTCCGGCGCATGACAAAACCATTCTTCATATTGACAGTGACCCCATGGTGCCGGGGGCAAATTATAACACCGCCGCCAGTGTGATTGCTGATGCTGGTCTGGCGTTGGCGGCGCTGGTGGATATCATTAAAGGCAAAGATACAGACGGCATAGATTTTGATGGTCAGGCGCGAGCGGCTGAGGCTTGGGCAAAAAAATTAGCAGATTTTGAACCCTTGGCTGAATCTCATCAGCGTCCGATCACCCCCGAAGCTGTGATCCATCATCTGTCAGCGCAACTGGATGATGACGGGATTGTGGTGGCAGACCCGGGGACACCTTGCCCATATGTGTCGGCACATTATCGGTGGCGACAGGCAGGGCGGCACTTCATCACTAATCGGGCGCATGGTGCGCTTGGCTTTGGCATGGCGGCGGCGATGGGCGCACATATTGGTCGCCCGTCGGTTAAAACCGTGGCTTTGATGGGGGATGGCTCATTCGGGTTTTGTTGTGGCGAGTTTGAAACTATGACGCGATATCGGATGCCCATTACCTCAATTGTGTTTTCTAATGCGACCTATGGCTGGATTAAAGCAGGGCAGAAATCAGGTTTCGGAGAACGCTATCACAATGTGGATTTTAACCGAACCGATCACGCCGCGGTGGCAAGCGCGTTTGGCGTTAAAAGCTGGCGGGTGGAAGACCCAACAGAATTGCCAGAGGTGATGCGGCAGGCTTTGGATCATGACGGCCCAACCTTGATTGATGTCATCAGCCAACCTCTGCATGAGGCGGCGGCACCAGTATCGGAATGGGTGGCTTAATCATGATAAGGCCAACCGATGATATCATCACCCGAATGACAGTCTGGCATCTGCAGTTGCCGGTATTATCTGCGCGTGATCATGGTATTGGGCGCGTTGATCAAAAGATTGATATCGCTGTTATTGAATTGCAGACTTCTGGTGGTCATAAAGGCTATGGTGAGGCCTCACCTTGGTCGGTGTTCACAGGTTCGGTTGAGGCAAGCCTTGGGGCGTTGACGCGTTATGCGCCGCCATGCGTTCTGGGGCGAAAACTGGCTGATCGTCAGGCCATTTTGCGAGATGTCCATCAGGCGGTGGCCCATTGCACTGAGGCAAAGGCGGCCTTAGAAACCGCGCTTCTTGATGCCACGGGCATAGCACTTGGGGTCAGCGTGGCAGAGCTTTTGGGCGGCACGGTTCGGGATCGTATTCCCCTGTCGTGTTCTTTGGCTAACCCTGATTTTGATGCAGATATCGCGCTGGTGGAACGGCTTCAGGCTGATCAGGTGAATATCGTGAAACTCAAAACCGGATTTGCTGATCACCGGTTTGATATCATGCGGCTTGAAGCATTGCGCAAACGCTTCCCTGATCTTCAGATT